>DASZWD010000002.1 GCA_035546775.1 Acidimicrobiales bacterium | reverse complement strand
GCCGGTGCGGATCCTCGACTGGCGCGAGGTCTACGAGGAGTTCCCGACCGAGGAGCTCCAGCACCAGGCCAGCCGGTGCATGGACTGCGGGATCCCGTTCTGCAACAACGGCTGCCCGCTGGGCAACCTCATCCCGGACTGGAACGACCTCGTGTACCGGGACCGCTGGCGCGACGCCATCGAGCGGCTCCACGCCACGAACAACTTCCCCGAGTTCACCGGCCGCCTGTGCCCCGCTCCGTGCGAGGGCGCGTGCGTGCTCGGCATCAACCAGGACCCGGTCACCATCAAGCAGGTCGAGGTCACGATCATCGACCGGGCGTGGGAGGAGGGCTGGGTCGTGCCCATCCCGCCGACCGTGCGCACGGGCAAGAAGGTGGCCGTCGTCGGCTCCGGCCCGTCGGGCCTGGCCGCCGCGCAGCAGCTCACCCGGGCCGGCCACGACGTCACGGTGTTCGAGCGGGCCGACCGCATCGGCGGGCTGCTGCGCTACGGCATCCCCGAGTTCAAGATGGAGAAGCGCCACCTCAACCGCCGCATCGAGCAGATGGAGGCGGAGGGGACGGTGTTCCGCTGCAACGTGAACGTCGGTGTCGACGTGACCGCGGACGAACTGCGCGCGCAGTTCGACGCCGTCGTGCTCGCCGGTGGCGCCACCAACTGGCGCGACCTGCCGATCCCGGGCCGCGAACTCAAGGGCATCTATCAGGCCATGGAGTACCTGCCGCCGTCGAACAAGGTGCAGGAAGGCGACCTCGAAGATACGCCGATCACGTCCAAGGACAAGCACGTCGTCATCATCGGCGGCGGCGACACCGGCGCCGACTGCCTGGGCACGGCGCACCGTCACGGCGCGGCATCGATCACGCAGTTCGAGATCCTGCCGCGCCCGCCCGAAGAGCGACCGGCGGCCAACCCGTGGCCGACGTATCCGATGATCTACCGCGTCGCCTCGGCGCACGAAGAGGGCGGCGAGCGCCGCTACTCGGTCAACACCGAGTGCTTCCTCGGCGACGACGACGGGTGGGTGCGCGCCCTGCGGGCGCACGAAGTCGAGATGGTCGACGGAAAGTTCCAGAAGGTGGAGGGATCCGACTTCGAGATCCCAGCCGAGCGCGTCTATCTCGCCATGGGCTTTCTCGGTCCCCAGCACGACGGCCTGCTCGACGCCCTCGGCGTCGAGTACGACGAGCGGTCGAACGTGAAGCGCAGCGACGAGTGGATGTCGTCGGTCGACGGTGTGTTCGTCGCCGGCGACATGGGCCGCGGCCAGTCGCTCATCGTGTGGGCGATCGCCGAAGGCCGCTCGTGCGCGTCGGCCGTCGACCGCTACCTCACGGGCGACACCGCGCTGCCGGCGCCGCTGAAGCCCACTGACCGCCCCATGGCATAAATCGCCTGAGTTCCACTCCACTTTGTGGGGGTGTTTTGCCGCCTGCGGGAGCGAATCGCCACCCGAAACGGGCATCAAAGTGATGGCATCGGGCGGCGGCGTGCTTGCTCGATGATCTGCAGCATGCGCCGGCCCGCCCACTTCGGCGCGCGGTAGGCCTCGTGCCACGTCATCCGGTGGCACAACCATCCCGTCGCGGCCACGACCGCCGACTCACGACTGGCGTCGTAGACGGGTTGGCCGCGGTGACCGAGTCCGTCCAGTTCCTTGAACACGCCCAAGTCGGGCCACGAGAGATCCACGCGGGCAACGAATTCGGCGTGTTCGTTGAAGACACGGTGTTGCCTGGTCGGCTCGGGAACGCCTTCGGTGTGTCGCGCGATCTGCACCGCGATCGTTTCGAGCCGGCTCTCGGTTGGTGGCGCTCCGACCGGGCGCAACGCGAGGACGCGCCTCATCCGGGTGACGCCGGGCGTGCGGCGGGCCGACAGGTCACCGAGGAGCGCGACCTCGTCGTCGATCGTGAAGAGCTTCTTGTGCAGCGCCGACTCGTTCGCCTGTTCCCATCGGTCGTCGTCGAGGATGGTCGCCAGGTCGATCATCGTCTGCAGGGGGCTCGCGCACAGGACGCCGTCGACGACGCGGGGTTCGCCGCCGAGGTCCGGCGCGCGACGCCGCCACGGCTCGGGAATCGCCAGATCGTGCACAGCGTCGAGGTCGTAGATGGTGGCGGCGACGAGCCCCCACGCGGGCACGTCGTCACGAATCATGTGCGCCAGCGCGAGCTCTACCGCGGTTCGCTCACCGGGCCCGTCGGCGTAAACCCCGCGGATCACCCGCGGGCATACGCCCCGATCGGTCGCCCATCGCAGCGCCTCGCGGGTGCGACCGCTCGCAATCCAATCGTCGGGCGTAAACAACCTCCGGCGCGGCGCGGGCTCCCACATCTGGTCCTCCTCTAGGACCTATGCCAATTTCCGGGGGTGAATCGCACCCGAAACGGCGGAATCACCACCAGAAAGTGGCGTGAAACGGATGGGGGAAGCGCAGCTGATGACAGCGTACGGACGGGGTGTGACAGCGAAGCCCGAACCGCGATCGCGTCCGTGATCCGGAATGATGGCGTCTCATGACCGACACGTATGTCCATCAATGCCCGGCGTGCGCTGTGATCGACGAGGCCGACGGGGTCGTCGACGGCAACCTGTTCCCGGTGCTCGCCAAGAATCTGGGCAACGAGAACCGCATCCTCGAGAGCCTCAAGCAGACGCAGGACCGCGTTGCCGACGCCATCACCGACTTCGCCGGCTCGCTGAACTTCGTCTACATCCACACCGTCTGGTTCGGAATCTGGATCGCGCTGAACGTCGGTCTCGTCGGCGCGTCGTTGAAGTTCGACAAGTTCCCGTTCGGCTTGCTGACGATGATCGTCAGCCTTGAGGCCATCTTCCTGTCGACGTTCGTCATGGTGAGCCAGAACCGCCAGGCCGCCCGCGCGGACATCCGGGCCGAGATCGACTTCCAGACCAACCTGCGCTCCGAGATCTGGTCGGTCCACATCGGCCAAGCGCTCGGCATTGACACGGCCCACGTCGAGCGCGCCGTGCAGCGCGCCATCGAAGGCGCGAAGCAGAGCCTCGGTTGATCACGTTGCCTGCGTTCACGTTCCTGGCCGACGGCGGCCAGGCCGCGGCGCAAACGCTCGACGCCCTCGTCGGCTTCGTCGACGGCGCGCACACCTCGCTTGACATCGCGGTGTACGACGCCCACCTCGAGCCGCCGTCGCTCGACCGTTTGATCGGCGCCCTGGACGCGGCGGAGGCGCGCGGCGTGCGCATCCGCGCCGTCTACAACGACGAGGCAAAGACGAAGCCCGGCTTCGCGCCACCCGAGGGTCCCTCGGCGTTGCAGCGCCTCGCCGCGTCCGTACCGTCGACGGCGATCCCCGGCGTGCCCGACCTGATGCACCACAAGTACATCGTGCGGGACGCGACCGACGTGTGGACTGGGTCGACGAACTGGACCGAGGACGCCTGGACGCACATGGAAAACGTGATCGTGACGCTGTCGTCGGCTGACCTCGCGGCCGCCTACGCCAACGACTTCGACGAGTTGTGGAACGGCAAGAAGGTGGAAGGCAGCGGCACGGTGGTCGACCAGCCGACCGAGATCGGCGGCGCGTGGGTGCGCGCCATGTTCTCGCCCGGGCGCGGCCGCCAGTTGGGCCAGCGCATCGCCGGGGCCGTCGCCCGCGCCCAGCACCGGGTGCGGATCTGCTCACCGGTGCTGACGTCGGGCCCGATCCTGTCCACGCTCGCCGAGTCGCTCGACGAACGCCGCTGCGACGTCACCGTCACGGTCGACGGCCCGCAGATGGAACAGGCGCTGCGGCAGTGGAGCGAAGACGGACGGGCGCAGTGGAAGGGCCCGCTGTTCGAACGCGTGCGGAGCGCCGGCGTCCTAGCGGAAAAGGCGTCGCGGCCCTACCAAGCCGGCCCACCGCACAACTACATGCACGCCAAGGTCGTCGTGTGCGACGACGTGGTCTTCACCGGTTCGTTCAACTGCTCGCACTCGGGCGAGTTCAACGCCGAGAACGTGCTCGAGATCCGCGACGCCGCGATTGCCGATCAGTGCGTCGCCTTCTGCGACAGCGTGCACGCGCGGTACGCGCCGCCTGCTTAGTGCAGGAGCAGTACCGGATTCTCGGCGGCGTGCACCGCGTGCGTGGCGACGCTGCCCTCGGCCAAGAGATCGAGGCCGGCGCGGGCGTGCGTCGCCATCGCGATGATTGCCGACGGGCGGGCCCGTACGTAGTCGACGATGCCTCGCGCGGGATCGTCGTCGTGCAAGACCTCCCACGACGCCGCGAGGTCGTCGCCGAGCTTGGCCGCGAGCATCGCAACGTGGCCCGTTTCGCGCACGTCGGAGCCCGTGACGTCTGAGGCTTGGGCCTGGAGTACGTCGTCGGGGTCGATCACCTGCACGATCTCCAGCTTGGCGTCGAGCGCGCGTGCCAGCGCGACGGCGGGTTCCATCACGCGCGCCGACTCCGATGACGCGTCGACCGCCGCGATCACGTCGGTGTACGCGTTGACGTCGGTGCGCGCGTGCGGTCCGACGACGAGCACGGGCGCACCAATGCCGCGCACGACCTCCGCGCACACCGCCCCGAACAGCGCTTGACCGAAGAAGCCGAAGCCGTGCGAGGCCATGCACACCAGCGACGGTTCGTGCGCTGACGCCAGCGTGATGATGTTGTCCGGCACGGAACCTTCGGTGGCGATGGTGACTTCGCAGGGGACGAACGCGCTGCGCGCCCAGCCGCGCAGATAGTCGCCCCGCTCCTGGACGAAGTCGGGTTGCACCACCGAGAGCAGCACGACGTGGGCGCCGGTTTGCGATGCGATGGTGAACGCGGGATGGAGCGCGGCCTCGGTGTGCTCCGTGCCGTCGAGCGGGACAACGATTGCGCCGAACATGGTCGTACCGTGCACCGCCGACCGCGCGCCGGCGTAGGGCCGGTCGCGAGTTTCGGTGGGACCTTTGGCAGGCTTACACGCGTGACACGCATTCCGGGTCCCGGCCTCGGCGGGAGCGTCTCGGTGGCGCTCGGCATGGCGCGCGACGCGCCCAACACGCTGCTGGGCCTCCAGCGCCGCTACGGCAACGTCTTCCGCTTCGGCCGCGGCCCGATGGCCTACACCGTGCTCTGCGGTCCGGACGCCAACCGTTACCTGCTGTCCGAGCACCCCGTGAACTTCACGTGGCGCGAGGCGATCAAGGGCCTGATCGTCGTGGACGGCGACACCGCCCTCGTCGTCACCGACGGAGCCGAACACGACCGGCGCCGCCGCCTCGTGCAGCCGGCGTTCTCGACGCGCGCCATCAAGGGCTACGGCGAGATCATGGAGGAGGAAGCCAACCGCACGATCGACGGCTGGCGCGCCGGCGACGAACTCGACCTCTACGACGAGTGGCGGCGCTGTATCCGTCGCATCGCCATCCGCACGCTCTTCGGCGACACGCTCGGCGATCGCGCCGAGGAGTTCGGCGACGCGTTGGGCGAGGCGCTCGAGTACGTCAACCGGCCGCTGTCGATGATGTTCCAGTGGCACGGCCCGGCGTACCGCCGCGCCGTCCGGTCGCGCGATCGCGCCGACGCGATCGTCAACGCGGAGATCGCGCGGCGCCGCAGCCGGCCCGCCACCGACGACGATCTGTTGGACCGTCTCCTGCCGGAGCTGAGCGACCTCGAGGTACGCGACCAGGTCGTGTCGTTGATCGCCGCGGGCTACGACACGACGAGTGGCGCGGCGGGCTGGGTCATGCACGAGCTGCTGCACAACGACGGCGCCTGGGCGCGTGCCGCCGCCGAAGTCGACACGCCCCACCTCGACCACGTCGTCAACGAGACGCTGCGGATGTGGCCGCCCGGGTTCATCAGCGCCCGCAAGGCGACCCACGACTTCTCCTTCGGCGGCTACGACATCGCCGGTGGCTCACTTGTCGTGTACTCGGCCTACGTCACCGGCCGCATGCACGACGTGTGGCCTGAACCCGACGTGTGGGACCCCGATCGCTGGGTCGACCTCGAGGTCGACCCCTACGCCTTCGTGCCCTTCGGCGGTGGCTACCGCCGCTGCATCGGCTTTCAGTTCGCCACCCAGGAGCTCAAGGCGATCACCGCCGCGGCCGTGCGCCGCTGCGAGTTCGCGTCGTTGCGCCGCGATCCAATTGCGCCGGCGGGCGTGGCTTCGATGATGCCGAAGGGCGGCGTGCGCGTTCGTGTTGTTTCCGTGCGCTGATTCGCCACCGCGGGCACAAAATCGCCCAAAACTTTCCAAAGCCGCTAAGGGTTCGCAGGGCACCGCCGATCGATCGTGCGTGGACCAGGCCTTCGTACTCGCACTCGTCGTCTTCGCCGGCGCCCTCGTCGGCACGATCGCTGGTCGCCTGCTGAAAGCGCACGAGCCCCAGCGCGAGGTCCTTGTGCTGCCCGACCCCGAAGCACTCCACGTCGACCTCGAGCGACTGCTGGCGATGTACGACGCGCCCGCCCACGCCTGAGCGCGGGCAATAACGTCAGCGGCCGTGCGCCGCATCGTCTGCTCCGAGTACGGACCGCCTTCTCTCCTGCACGTCGTCGAGTCCGACGACCTCGTACCCCGTGAGGGACAGGTCGTCGTCGACGTCGCCGCCGCGGGCGTGAACTTTGTCGACGCCCTCTTCGTGCAGGGCACGTACCAGATCAAGATCCCGCCGCCCTTCACTCCGGGCAGCGACTACGCGGGAGTGATCTCCGCCGTCGGTCCGGGCGTCGAGGGCTTCGCCGTGGGCGACCACGTGCTCGGGAGTGGCTTCGGCGCCTACGCCTCGCAGCTGGCGGTGTCGCCGTTGTCGTTGACGCGCGTGCCGTCCACCATCGGACTCGACCAGGCCGCCGCGCTGCTGCAGAGCTACTGCACGATGTGGTTCGCGTTCACGCGCCGCATGTCCCTGCGACCCGGCCAGCGCGTGCTGGTGCTCGGCGCCGGCGGCGGTATCGGCCTCGCGGCGATCGACGTCGCCTGCGGGCTCGGCGCCACCGTGATCGCCGCCGCATCGTCGGAGGACAAGCTGGCGGCGGCACGCGGCGCGGGCGCGAGCGAGACGATCAACTACACGACCGAAGACCTCAAAGCGCGCGGCAAGGAGCTCGGCGTCGACGTCGTCGTCGACCCGATCGGCGGCGACCTCGCCGAGCAGGCGCTGCGTGCCAGCGGGTGGATGTCGACCTACATCGTCATCGGCTTCGCGTCGGGGCCCATCCCGCGCTTCCCCGTCAACCTCGTGCTGCTCAACAACCGCACGGTGGTGGGCGTCGACTGGGGCGCGTGGACCGGCCGCGACCCCGAAGGTCAGCGGGCCCTACTCGCCGAGTTGATGACCGCTGTCGGCGAGGGGCGCCTCCACCCACCGATGCCGGCGCGCCGCCCCCTCGACGACGTGGGCGCCGTCCTCCAGGAAGCCCTCGACCGCAAACTCGTCGGCAAGACGGTGCTGGTCCCCTAACCCCCGCGTTTCGGTCCGTCTCAGACAGAAAGACCCTGGCTGAGACGGACCAGAAGACCCGTTGACCGGCCCCAGGGCGGCGCGCGACGCTGCGTTTCCCTTCCCTCTGCAGTTGGCTGACGGAAGGAGTCGGCGTTGTCGACCCTCGACGAACGTCTCGCCGCGGTCGCGGCCAAGCAACACAGTGTCATCACCCTCGCCGATGTGAAGGCCGCGGGCGGGAAACGCCATCACGCGGACACACGCGTCACGGCCGGTCGTTGGGTGAAGGTGCATCCCAACGTGTTCCGTCTCGCGGGTGCACCCTGGACCTACGAAGGAAAGGTGTTCGCTGCGGTCAAGGCCGCCGGGCCCGACGCGGTCGCTTCGCATCAATGTGCCGCGCGCCTGCACGGCGTCGGATTCCGCAAGGCACTGCCCGAGATCTCGGTACCTCGCGACGTACGGATCCGCCCTGCCGGCGCGATCGTGCACCGCTGCCGCGACCTGCGCACGTGCGAGACCGTCCTCGTCGACGGCATCCCGACGACGGACCCGGCCCGCACCATCCTCGACCTCGCCCGCCTGCTCGGTGCCACCTCGCTCCGAAAGGCCATCGAGGACGGGCGGCGGCTCGGGTTGTTCGACTGGCACGACTTGATCGTCTGCCTCGCGGCGCACGCTCGACAGGGACGAGTCGGTGTCACGCGTTTACGCACGGCGATCGCGGCCGGCGCCGTGAACGACGGCATTACCGACACCGACAGCGAACTCGTCGCCGTGGCGCTGATCCGCGAATACGACCTCCCAGAGCCGACGCTGCAGCATCCCGTCCGCGCTCGCGATGGCGAGCTCGTCGCCGAGATAGACATCGCCTACGTCGACAAGCGCGTCGCCTTCGAGATCGACGGGACGGTGCACCTCCAGCCCGAGGTCAAAGCGAAAGACGACGCTCGCGACCACCAGCTGCGGACGGTCTACGACTGGACGGTGCGCCGGATTTGGTACGAGATCCCGCTCTACAAACCCCGCGAGTTCATCCGCATCGTCCGTGACACGCTGCGCCTGCGGCCCTAACCACAGTTTTGGTCCGTCTCAGACAGAAAGACCCTGGCTGAGACGGACCAAAACCGGGGGGGTGGGAGTGGGCCTAACGCAGGAGGGCGGCGCGGGCGACGAAGTCTTCGTCGGTCAGGGCTTGGCCTTCGGCTTCCGCCGCTTCGGCGTCGGCGACGGCGGCGCGCAGGCGCGCGAGCGCCGCGTCGGTCACCGGGGCGTCGATGCCGGTGGTGCCGATGCCCCGGGCGACCGCGGCGGCGAGCACGACCAGTGCGCCGCGGGCGTGGGTGTCGGCGGCGGTGACGGCGAGGCCGTGCGCGGCGGCGTGTTGGAGCGGCACCACGCCCATCGCGCCGGTCATGTCGAAGGCGCGACCGAACGACGCACGCGCGTCGGTGCGGCGCCCGGCGCGGTCGTACACGTCGCCCAGGTTGACGAGGCAGAAGATGGTGCCGACGGCGTCGCCGAAGCGCTCGCGCAGCGCCAGGGATTCTTCGAGGAGCGCCACGCCGGTCTCGAGATCGCCCCGCAGCGCCGCGGCATGACCCGCCATCGCCAGCGCCGGGCCGAGCTGCGCCGGCGAGTGCGTGCGGCGGAGTCGGTCCACCGCGTCCTGGAGCAGCCTCCAGGCTTCGTCGAAGTCACCGAGCGTGAACGCCGCGTTGCCCAGCGCCAGCAGCGCGTTGGCGACGGAACGCTCGTCGTTGCCCTGCGTCGCCAGTTCGAGGCAACGCTCGAGCGCCTCGCGGGCGCTGTCGACCTTGCCGAACATCATGCGCGTGGCGCCGACGGCGTGGAGCGCGGACACGCGGGGCGGCACCGCGTGCTCTTCGAGAATCGGCAACGCGTGCTCGGCCATGCGGCTGGCGCGGAACGGGTCGACGCGCAGCAAGTCGTTGGCGAGGTCCGCCTCGATGACGGCGACTTGCAGGTCGGGCATCTCGGCGAAGCGTTCCTCCAACGCCGCCAGCAATTCGAGGCCGGCCGTCGCGTCACCGGCCGCGAACGCAGCGCGGATGCGATACGCCAGCAAACCGCCCGCCGCGATCGGGATGGCACCTTCGATTTCGGCGATCGATGCGGCGCGTTGCCCCAGCACGGCCCAGGCGCCGTGCGACGTGACCGTCGGTGCGATCTCCAACAGGATGATCGCCGTGCCCGGGTGGCGCACGCGCTCGCCGGCGTCGAGGGCGGCGAAGAACAGCGGCAGGCGTGGGCCGTAGTCGGTCGACGGGCTGCCGTCGTTGTGACGTACCACGCGCTCGGCCATCGCCACGTCGACGGCCCAGTCCACGAGGTTGCGGTCGACGCGCTCGCGTTCGCCCGACGCCTCCAACTCGACCGCGGCGACTTCGCGGAACGTCTCCAGCATGCGGAAGCCGACGTGGCCGTTGTCGTCGTGGCTGACGCGTAGCAGGCCGCGGTCGACGAGCACCTGCAACAGATCGGCGACGTCGCCGCGCTCGACTCCGTCGAGTCCCTCGCCCGTCACAACCGTGGCGATGGCGTCGGCGTCGGCGTGTGCCGCCACCCACGGCAGGCGGCGGAACAGACGCTGCGCCGACGGGCCCAGCAGGCCGTAGCTCCAGCGGATGGCGTCGCCCACCGGATCAGCGCCCGTCGTCGCGGCGTCGAGTTCGGCGACCACGCCGGCCAGGCCGAGTTCGGGCACGCGCGCCGCGGCCAGCTCGATGGCGAGCGGCAACCCGTCGAGCTTGCGGCACAGCGCGGCCGCGGCGACGCCGTCGGCGACGCTGAGGCCTTGTTCGGACACGCCAAGACGATCGAGCAACAACGCCACGGCGTCGGCCGCGCTGTCGATCTCGTCGTCGTCGGGCAGGCCGAGGCCTTCGAGCAGGACGACGCGTTCGTTCGGCGCGGTGAGCGGCCGGCGGCTCGTCACCAGAATGCGGCCCTGGGGACACGCGGCGCGCAACTCCTCCACGACGCGCGCCACACCGGCGGCGACGCGTTCGGCTTCGTCGAGCACGATCAGCCCGGCGCGTCCGGCGGCGACGTCGGACAGCGCCGCCAGCCCGTCGCGGCCGGGCCCGGAGTGCCCGCCGAGGGCGTCGACGACGGCCGCCGCCACCATCCCGTCTTCGCGCAAGGCGCCGAGTTCGACGAACGTCGAGCCGTCGGGCATGACGTCGGCCAGCTCGACGGCGATCTCGGCCGCGAGGCGCGATTTGCCGAAACCGCCGGGCGCCACGATCGTCACGAGCGGTTCGTCGGCGAGCAGCTTCTCGAGCCGGCGACGTTCCTCGCGTCGCCCGACGAAGCGTGTGGGCTGCGGGCGCACGTTGTGGCGCTCGACGCGCATGGCGCGCAGGGCCGGGTGGTCGGTGTCGAGCCCCCCGCCTTCGACCTGGGCGAGCGACTCGGGCTCGTCGAGGTGGCGCAGGCGGAACGCACCGAGGCTGCGCAGCGACAGCGCGTCGGGCAGCACGCCGTCGAGCGCCGCGGCGGTCGCACTCGACACGAGCACCTGACCGCCGTGGCCGGCGCCGGCGACGCGCGCGGCGCGGTGCACGGCGAGGTCGACGTAGTCGCCCGCGATCGCTTCGGCCTCGCCGGTGTGCAGGCCGATGCGCACCCGAACCTTCGCCCCGTGCGGCCACGGCTCGGCGGCCAAGTCGGACTGGATCGCGACCGCGGCGGCGAGGGCCGACTCGGGCCGCGTGAACACCGCAAAGAACGAGTCGCCCTCGGTCTTGACTTCATGGCCGTCGTGGGTCGCCAGCGCCGAGCGCACGATGGCGTGGTGACGCGCCAGCAGCGGGCGGTAGTCGTCGCCGAGTTCGCGGAACAACCGCGTCGAACCTTCGATGTCGGTGAACATGAAGGTCAGTTCGCCGCTGGGCAGTTCAGCGGTCAACGGCAACCGTCCCGATGAAGTCGAGCACCAGCGCGGCGACGCGTTCGGGAACTTCTTCGGGGATCCAGTGGCTCACGCCGTCGAGCACCTCGTAACGGTAGGGCGCGGCGACGTAGTCGCCGGTGCGGTCGGCGGCGGCGCGGCCGAGGGCGATGTCGTCGGTGCCGTACACGTACAGCGTCGGCACCCGCACCACGCCGACCGCCGACGGCGGTGAGAACGGCAGGGCGCGGTACCAGTTCAACGCCCCGCGCGCCGCGCCAGGCTGGCGCAGCAACGCCAGGTACTCGTCGACGAACTCGTCGGGCATGCCGGAGCGCAGCAGCTGGCGGCGGAAGAACGGCCCCCGCACCGCGAGCTCGGGGAGGATCGGCAACTGGAACGCCAGCATGTACCAGCTCTTGAGAAGTTGCCCGCGCAGCAACGACGCGACCATCGCCTTGGGGTGCGGCGTCGCCAGCGACGTCAGCGTGCGCACCCTCTCGGCATGGTTCGCCGCGAGATACCAGGCGACGGCGCCGCCCCAGTCGTGGCCGACGACGTGGAAGCGCTCCACGCCTTCGGCATCGGCCAGCGCCAGGACGTCGCTGGCCAGCTTGTCGAGCGTGTAGTCGCGCCGGCGCGTGGGACGGGCGTCGGCCGCGTAGCCGCGCTGATCCGGCGCCAGCACGCGGTAGCCGGCGCCGGTAAGCAACGGGGTGACGTGGCGCCACGACGCGCTCGACTCGGGGAAGCCGTGCAGCAGGATGATCGTGTCGGTCATCGCTGCCTCTTCACCGGCCGCGCCATGCGCTCGGCCATGTCGTCGGGCACGCCGAAGGGCAGCGCCTGCTCGTGCTTGAGCGCGTCGCGCCGCGCCATCGAGCTCTGCGCCTGCAGCAGCTGCTTGTCGATGCGGTTGGTGCCCGGCGAGTTCGCCGCGATCTCCCGCGCCAGGCCGTCGACGAACGCGTCGAGGCCGTCGTCGCCGACGGCGTGGTCGACGAGTCCGATCTGGCGCGCCACCGCGCCGGAGATCCGCCGCGAGGTGAACATCAACTCCTTCGCCCGCGAGCGCCCGATGCGCTCGGGCAACCGCACCGACATGCCCCACACCGGCACGAGGCCCCACTGGCCGTGCGTGTCGCCGAGCTGCGCCGACTCGGCGGCGACGAGCAGGTCGCAGCCGAGAGCGAGTTCGAGACCGCCGGTGAAACAGTGGCCCTTGATCTTGGCGATCGTGGGCGTGGGCAACTCCTCGAGCTGGATGACGGTGTCGGACTCGTAATGACGCGACGGGGCGCGCTCGTGCTCGGCGATGGCGGTGAGGTCGTGGCCCGCGCAGAACGAGCGGCCCGCACCGGTCAACACGACGCAGCGGACGCTCTCGTCGCCGGCGATGGCCTCGAGGTGCTCGCGCAACGCCATGAACACCGACGGCGTGAGGGCGTTGAGCTTGTCGGGGCGGTTGAGCGTCAGCGTGGTGACGCCGTCAACGTCGGAGCGGAGCACGAGATCGTCGGCCATGCTTCTGAGCATGTCCGCTCAGGCCGTTGCCGTCTACTGCGCTTCGAGTACGGGCTCGGACCCGCGCCACGCGGCGGTCGCCGCCGCGCTCGGGCGCGCCCTCGCCGACCACGCCATCGAACTGGTCTACGGCGGCGGCCACGTCGGGCTCATGGGCGTCGTGGCCGACGCCGCGCTCGCCGCCGGCGGGCGGGTGACGGGCGTGATCACCGAGTCGCTCATGTACGCCGAAGTCGGCCACGCCGGGCTGAGCGAACTGCTCACGGTGCCGACGATGCACGAACGCAAGGCGCTGATGAGCGCCCGCGCCGACGCGTTCGTGATGCTGCCGGGCGGCTACGGCACGCTCGACGAGTTCTTCGAAGCCGTCACGTGGAGCCAACTCGGCATCCACGACAAGCCCTGCATCATTCTCGACCCCACCGGCTACTACGCCCCGCTGATGGCCTTCGTGGACAACGCCATCGCCGAAGGCTTCGTGAAGGAGCGCAATCGCGCCCTGATCACCTACAGCCGCAGCGTGGACGACGTAGTGACGCTGTTGCGGTCGCGCAAGTTGCCGAACGTGTAGCTCGGCGCGGCGCCGAGGTATTCGGGCCGGCTGCGTTCCGACCATTCCTGCGCCGCGGGATCGCGGAACTTGTAGAAGTTGAGCGCAAACCCGTGCTCGTGGACGCGCAGCAGGTGGAAGCCGCCGGGATACTCCTTGACCGCCGCCACCTCCTGGAACAGCACGTGGGGCGCGGCGGGTGAAGAGGCGAGCTTGTTGCGGTGCGTGTGGCCGGCGTGGTGGAGGAACACGCCCGGCGCGTGGCGGTACAGCGCCGTGAGCCGCTTCGCCTGGTCCGCGGGCAGGCCGTAGAGCAGCGGGGGCACGGCGTTGGTGGTGGCGTCGAGCACGACGGGATGGTGCCCGAACACGATCGTGGGTCGCTCGGGATCACTGCGCAATTCGCGGGTCAGCCACGCGAACTGTTCCTCGCCGATCGAGCCATGGAAGCTGCCGTTGCCGATGGTGTCGTAGGTGTCGATGCCGATGACGCGCAACTCGCCGATGCGACGCGAGAAGTACGTCGGCGCGCCGCCGTCGAACTCGTCGCGGAAGCAGTCGTGGCGGTGCGGATGTCCCGGCACCACCGAGCACCCCGCCACCTCGGTGGTGTCATGCGCCCGGTCGTGGTTGCCGCGGGCGACGAAGTAGTCCTGCTCGTAGACGCCGAAGCCGTCGAGCAACTCCTTGGCGCGATGCAGATCGGTGGGCGACGCCTCACTCGACACGTCACCGGCAGCGAGGAGGTATTGCGCGCCGCGCTGGCGCGTCTCGCGGGCCAACGCCGTCGCCATGATCTCGGGGTACGGCGCCTTGCCCGGCAGCTGCGAAATCCCAGGGGGCAAACCCTGCCCGGCCACGGTCTTGACCAAACCCGCGACCGTTTCGCCGAGATGCAGGTCGTTGCACAACGCGATCGTGGTGAGGAGCTTGCCGTGCAAGGCGGCGGAGGTGCGGAAGGTCAGCGCCCCCGGCTCGGCGCTCAGACCGCTGGTGCCGATCGGCGAGCCGTGAAAGCTGTTGGCCGGCAGCGCCGGCACACCGTTGGAGCGGGCGACGACGGTGTAGCGCGTCTGCTCGTCGAGACCCGTGAGCTCGACGTAGTGATACGGCGTCTGGCGGGCGTCGTGGTACACGGTGCGTTCCACGCCGGTGCGCACATCGCGGATCGCCACCTCGGTGTCGGCCGGCATCGGCGCCAGGCGACCGAAGGCGTCGACGCGCGTGGGGTCGCCGGTGAACCACGTGAGCACGACCGAGGACTCAGTCGTGGTGACGATCTCGAGGTTGACGGGCAGCGCCGGGTTGTTCTTGACGGCGTTGGTCAACCCGTAGGCGCGCCCGACGTCTCCGAGCCCGGCCACGATCGGCGTGGCGGCCACGACCGCCGACCAGCGCAGGAACTGGCGACGGCTGAAGTTGCAGCAGGGACGCACGGGTCAGACGGGCTGGCCGTTGCGCAGCACGGCGTACTGCCGGTCGGGCTCGTCGCACGACTCAGCGCCGGTCGGCGCGGCGCCACTCCACCACTCGCCCGTCACCCGCGTCATGCCGGCGGGTCCGTACTGCACGATGTAGGCCTTGCGCGGGGCGTCGGTCACGTTCGGGCCCGTCTGGTGCGGTGTGAGCGACGAGAACACGACGGCGCCCCCGGCAGGGACTTCGGCGGGCACCGCGCCCTCCGGATCGTCAATGCACTGCCAGCCGATCGGGTCGACCCAGCGGTGCAGCAGGGTGCCGTTCACGTGCGCGCCGGGCAGCACCCACGGGCAGCCGTTGTCGACGGTGGCGCCGTTGAGTGACACCCAGATCGTCAGATAGTTCTGCGGCCGCGTGAACGTGTAGCCCGTGTCCTGGTGCCACGGGAACGGGCGGGGCTTTTCCGGCTTCTTGTAGACGGCCTGATCCCAGTACAGGTTGACGTCAGGCCCGAGGAGGTCGTTGCACAGCGCCAGCATCGTCGGGTGTTGCGTGGCGCGGCGCGCCGCCTCGCTGCGCAGCACGCACCACGTGGTGAACGTGATGGCACCGGCCTCGGCGATGTTGACCCGGCCGTTGTCCTGTTTCGCCAGCCAGCGCTCGGTTTGCGCTTCCAGGTCGTCGAGTTCGGCGGTGAGCTGCGCCAGTTCGTCGCCGGCGAAGATGTTCTCGACCACCGTGTAGCCGTCGCGCTCGAACTGGGCGCGTTGGTCGTCGGTCAGCACCGACGCCGCCGGCCGCGGCGGCAGCGCGAAGTCAGAACCGTCGTTCCACGGATGAATCGTCGCCCCAGCTGGAATCCCCACGCCGAAACGGTATTACGCCCAGCGGGCGCGCAGCCGGTCGGCCATCCACTGGCACACGTCGTCGAGGTCGGCAGTGTCGGGGGGTGCGTAGGGCGCGGCGCCGAACTCGGGCACGACCGTGGCCAGGTTGCCCGCTTCGTGGATTTCGTCCCACCACTGCTCGAACGCAGCTAGGGGTGTTCGAGCGACATCCGTTCGAGGATCGGCGACCTGCGGCGCCTCCGGTGTGCCGACGCGGGCGTCGATGTGCAGCACGCGGGGGGCGAAGCGCGTCAACAGTTCGCCTTCGGTTTCGAGATACCGCTCGCACACGACGATCCAGTGGCTGTAGTCGGCGGCGAGCCACGCCTCCGGGAACCGATCGAGCACCCGCGCCGTCACCCACGGCGTGTTGAGAATGCAGCCGCGGTGCGTCTCGTGCGCGATCCGCAGTCCGGACTCGGCCTCGATCTGCGCCGTGGCCGTGAAGTACTCGTCGATCTGCGCGTCGTCGAACCAGTCGGCGCCCGACTGCGCGATCACGAAGGGCGATCCGAACGCCGGCGCCAGTTCGACGACGCGGCGGACCCAGCTGACGTGTTCGGCGACGGTCGCCCCGAACGTGTGGGCGCGAGCCAGCAACCGCAGCCCGTGCTCGTCAAGGACCGCCTTCGCTTCGTCGACCTGCTTGCGCCACAGGAACGGGTTCGTCTCGACTCCGGTGTAGCCCCGCCGTCGGGTTTCCGCGCACACCGCGGGCAGGTCGCTGATGCCGCCGTCGATCGCCATTGGCCCCCACAGCGACCGGAAGAACTCGACGGTCACGCTCGCAATACTTGCAGCCATGCACGCCATCGCCTTCCTCCGGGGCATCAACCTCGGCGGCCACACGGTCAAGAAGGACCAGCTGATCAAGATCTTCGAGTCCGTCGGCTGCGAGGACGTGACGACGTTCATCGCGTCGGGCAACGTCGTGTTCGACGCCAAGTCCAAGCCGCCGGAATCGGCCGCCGAGGACGCGTTCGAACAGGCGATGGGCTACGCGGCGCCCACGTTCATCCGCACGACGGCCCAGCTGAAGAAGATCGTCGACCGCCGGCCCTTCGACGGGCGCGGCCCCGAGACCGGCGGCACGCTCCACATCGGCTTCCTCAAGCAAAAGGCGGCGGCGTCGCTGCTCAAGGCGCTCGAGACCGACAACGACGAACTGCACGTCGACGGCACCACCGTGTACTGGCACACGCACACGCCCCGCATGTCGGACTCGACGATCAACCCGGCCAAGATCGAGAAAGCGCTCGGTCAGCAATCGACGTTCCGGTCGATCAAGACCATCAACAACATCCTCGAGAAGTGGCCGACCTAGTCGCGCAACGGATTCAGGATCTGGACGCCGCCGATGCGGCGCCCGTGTTGCAGGTCTTCCGAATACAGGACCGTGGCGCCGCCCCGACGCGCCGCCTCGACGATCATCGCGTCCCAAAACGAGAGCTTGTGTTGTTCTTCGAGCCGCGACGCCGCGACGACCAAAGTCGCATCGACCTGCACGACTGGCCACGCCGCGTACGAGGCGACGATGGAACGGGCCTCCGCCCGCGACATCGGTGGCGTGAGCTTGCGCGTCGCGACCGCGTAAAACTCGGTGAGTACCTGTGTGCTGACAATGCCGGTTCGGGTCCGCCATAACCCACGCAAGATGAGAGCGGCCCGTTCCTGGCGAACAGAGTCGGCAGCGTCGTGCGCGTAAACCAGGACATTGCTGTCCACGAAGGTCACTCGCGGTTCAGGACCGCGCGGTCATAGATCGCGTCGCGCGTCCAGCGACGACCGCCACGGGGCCTCGCGTTCGACAGCGCCGCTTCCGCACGCTGCCGCGCGGCTTCATACCGCTCGTCGTCGGCGACGAGACGCTGCAGTTCGGCCGCCAACAGGGCGCTCAGCGACGTGCCGCGGCGCGCCGCCAGAACCTTTGCCTCACGGATGGTCTCGCCGTCCAACTGGATGGTGACGTTCTGCTTTGTCATACGTGGAATCCTGTGGAGCACAGTCTAGCACGTGGTCGTCGGCCGGCACCCTGGCTCCGCCGAAGGCGTCACACCCCCTCGCCATACTTGGGCTTAGGAGATGGCGGCTTGCGTCGACTACCATCGCTCGGTCCCATTCGGACCAACTGAATACGAACCACCTGCCCCAGCGTGGGGCTCCGGGCAACCGGATCCAGAGGAGGAGCACCGCCTATGCGGTCTTATGAAGTAGTTGTCATTTTCGACGCCACCCTCGAGGAGGAGGCCATCCGGCCGGTCCTCGACCGTGCGATGGCGCCGATCACGAAGGACGGCGGCAAGGTCACCACCGACCGGTGGGGCAAGCGCCGCTTCGCCTACGAGCTCAAGCACCGCTGGGAGGGCAATTACGTCCTGCTGGCGTTCGAGGCGGAGCCGAGCACGATCGCCGAGATCGACCGTGTCCTTTTCCTCGCCGACGAAGTGCTGCGTCACAAGGTGATTCGTATCCCCGAGAAGGTCGCGGGCAAGGCCCGTTCGACCCGTCCGGTGGAAGCGGCTCCCGAACCGGCGCCGGCGACCACAGGAGCAGAGTAAATGGCTGACAACACGATCACCCTCGTAGGCAACGTCACGCGCGATCCCGAGCTGCGTTTCCTTCCGAACGGCACGGCGAATGCCACCTTCGGCATCGCCGTCAACCGCCGCTGGCAGAACCGCCAGACCAACGAGTGGGAAGAGAAGGTCTCCTTCTTCAACGTCGTCTGCTGGCGTGAGATGGCCGAGAACGCGGCGGCGTCGCTCGGCAAGGGCACGCGCATCCTCGTCACGGGCCGCCTCGAGCAGCGCAGCTACGAGACCCAGGACGGCGAGAAGCGCAGCGTCGTCGAAGTGATCGCCGACGAGATCGGTCCCAGCCTGCGCTGGGCCGAGGCCCAGGTCACCCGCAACGAGCGCCGCGGCGCCGACGGTGGCGGCGGTGGCGAATTTGGCGGTGGCGGCGGGCGAGCGGTCCCGAACGAGGACTTCGCCCCCGCGTACAACGATGAGGAGCCGTTCTAATGGCGCGTGAACAGCGCGACCGCGACCGCAAGCGCAATCCGAAGGATGCCGGTCGCCGCATCAAGAAGAAGGTGTGCCAGTTCTGCAAGGACGGCACCACCTGGATCGACTACAAGGACGTGCACGTCCTGCGGAAGTTCATGTCGGACCGCGGCAAGATCCGCACCCGGCGCGTGAGCGGCAACTGCGTGCAGCACCAGCGCGACGTCGCGCTCGCCATCAAGACGAGCCGCGAGCTGGCGCTGCTGCCTTACGCACAGCGCACGCTGTCCGAGCGCGCCAGCGGGCGCGGCGGTGCCGGCGGCCGCGGCGGCCCGCGTGGGCCGCGGCGTGACGACATCGACGAGGAGACGACGTTCGGCGAGGAAGAGACCGACGTGCTCGACTCGCTGCTCGAAGACGCCGAATCCGCCGGTGATGCCGACGAGGCGGAGGGCGACGAATGAAAGTCGTCCTGCGCTCCGATATCGACAATGTCGGCAAGCGCGGTGACCTCGTCGAGGTTGCCGACGGCTTTGCTCGCAACCTGCTGATCCCGTCGGGCCAGGCCATCGCGGCCACCGCCGGTATCCAGCAGCAGGCCGACGCCATGCGGCGCCGGCGCGACCTGGCCGACGCCAAGGACCGCGAGGCCGCCGAAGTCGTCGCCCGCACGCTCGTGCCCGCCGTCATCCAGATCAAGGCCAAGGCCGGCGCCGAAGGCAAACTCTTCGGCTCCGTCACCCCTGCCGACATCGTCGAAGCCATCAAGGCGCAGACGGGCATCGAGCTCGACCGGCGCAAGCTCGGCCAGCACGAGCCGATCAAGAACCTCGGCACGCACGAGATCCCGGTGCAGCTCCACAGCGACGTGAAGTTCCAGATCACCCTGGAAGTCGCCTCCAGCTAACGAGTCACACCAGCGATTTCAGAGGACCCGGTGCTGCGGCGCCGGGTCCTCTTCGTTGTTACACCCTGTCCGTACATTTGTTCGGCATGGACCTGTGGACGACCGCCGAGTTTCGACACGCCTTTCCACAGGGAAATCCCCGTGTTGTTGTTCTCGTTCCCCACAGGCCCGGTGGGTGAGGATCACCACCCCCATGGTGCAATCCCTCGACGACGCACGCCGTACGCGCAACACGGGGCCGCGCGTGCCCCCGCACGACCTGAGTGCGGAAGCGTCGCTGCTCGGCGCCATGTTGCTCTCACCGATCGCCATCGGGGCGGCCACCGAGGTGCGCCTCACCGCAGCTGACTTCTACAAACCGGCGCACGGTCACATCTACGAGGCGATCGAGGCGCTGTATCACCGCGGCGACCCCGCCGACCCCGTCACCGTCGCCGACGAGCTGCGCCGCGAAGGCCTGCTCGAGGCCATCGGGGGTCCGAACACGCTGGCCGACCTCGCCACCAACACACCGGCGATCTCCAACGCGGCGCGGTACGCCCGCATCGTCGAGGAGTTCTCGCAGCTGCGTCGCCTCATCGGGGTCGCCGCGGAGATCGCGGATCTCGGCTACTCGCTGCCTGAAGACGTGGCGACCGTCGTCGACCGCGCCGAGACGCTGGTGTTCGAGGTCAAGCAGCGCCGCCTGTCCGAAGACATGATGCCGGTGAGCGAACTGCTCACCGACGCCCTCGACAAGCTCGAAGCGCTCTACGACCGCGGCGAGGCCGTCACCGGCGTGCCGACGGGCTTCGATCATCTCGACCACCTGCTCGCCGGCCTGCAGCCGAACAACCTCGTCGTCGTCGGCGCCAGGCCCGCTATGGGTAAGGCCCAGCCGGTCGATACGCCGGTCCTCACACCGAGCGGATGGCGCGCGATCGGCGACATCCGCCCCGGCGATCACGTTGTCGGTGCGGACGGGCGGGCGACCACCGTGCTGGCAATTCACCCGCAGGGCGTCATTCCCGTGTACCGAGTCTCGCTCGACGACGGGACGTCGACTCGGGCGTGCGCCGATCACCGCTGGCACGTGCAGTCCCACATCGACCGCCGCGCCGGTCGCAGCGGCCGCGTTGTGACAACGAAGGAAATTCTCGAGGGCTTGAACGCCGGCCGGACGCGCGACTTCCACATCCCGGTCGTGGCCCCCGTGACGCACGCCCACGCCGAGTTGCCCATTCCGCCGTACGTCCTTGGCCTTCTCCTCGGCGACGGCGGTTTCACACATTGCACGCCGGTGATCACAACGACCGACCCCGAGGTGATCTCGTCAATCGAGACGGCGCTGCCCTATCTGAGGCCGAGCAGCAACGACGGCGTGTCGTACCGCCTCGGGCTCGGGCGACATGGCGGCGCGGTCAATCCGCTGACGGCGGCGTTGCGCGAACTTGGGCTGTGGGGCCACAAGTCCGAGTCGAAGTTCATTCCGACGCCCTACCTTTATGCCAGCGTCGAACAGCGGCTCGCGCTCCTGCAGGGATTGATGGATTCCGACGGGTGGTGCGAGAAGTTCAACAGCTTGCAGTACGCCTCGGCGAGCCCTGCGCTCGCAAACGACCTCTGCATGCTCGTCAGAAGTCTTGGCGGCACGGCGCGTCTTCGCGTTCGCCACACACCTCACCTCGATAGCTACACCGTCACGCTTCGGTTGCCGCGTGAAATGTGCCCGTTCCGGCTTGAGCGGAAGTCGCGTCGATGGAACGGCGATGGCAAATGGGCGCGGCCAGACCGCCGGATCGTTGGCGTGACGGAGGACGGCGAAGCCGACAGCGTCTGCCTGACGGTCGCGGCGGACGACGGCCTCTACGTCACTGAACACCACATCGTGACGCATAACACCAGCTTCGCCCTCGGCATCCTCGCCCACGCGGCGATGGAGGCGGGCGTGCCCACGCTGCTGTTCTCGCTCGAAATGGGCCGCGACGAGATCACGCAGCGACTGCTGTGCATGGAAGCCCGCGTCGACGCCGGCAAGCTGCGCACCGGCAACTTCGACGACCGCGACTGGCAGAAGATCACCGCCGCGGTCGGCCGCCTCGCCGAAGCGCCGATCTACATCGACGACAACCCCAACGTCACGGTGATGGACATCCGGGCCAAGGCGCGCCGCCTCAAAGCCCGCGACGGTCTCGGCCTCATCATCATCGACTACATGCAGCTCATGACGGGCCGCGCCCGCGCCGAGTCCCGCCAGGTCGAAGTCGCCGAGATGAGCCGCGGCCTCAAGATCCTCGCCCGCGAACTCGGCATCCCGGTGATGGCGCTGTCGCAGCTGTCCCGCAACCTCGAACAGCGCCAGGACAAGCGGCCGATGCTGTCGGACCTTCGCGAATCCGGCTCACTAGAACAAGATGCGGACGTCGTGATGTTCCTCTACCGCGACGACGTGTACCACCAGGACTCGGCCGACAAGGGCATGGCCGAGGTGCTCGTGGCCAAGCACCGCTCGGGGCCGACGGGCATGACGCAGCTGGCGTTTCTGCCCCAGTTCACCCGATTCGCCGACATGCCGAGGAACCCGTGACCCGCCGTCGGCCAGCGGCGAGCGCGCACGACGGCTTGTGGACCGCGGGTCTCGGTCGGCGCACAAAAAGCGGTTCCGCGGAACCGCTGTGTCTCGACTGCCACGACGAACCGATCGAGATACCCCCGGCGCCCGAGCTCACGCTGCTGTGGCGCCGCGGCAAGCGCTTCCGCCGCCACCGCACATACCGCTAGGAGCACGTGTGCGACGCCGCGGGCGCCGGTGTGCGTTCGGCGCGTTGCTTGATGCCACGCATCATCTGGCGCGCCATCACGAAGTCGGCGGGGATGAGCAGCCCGCGATACAGCTGGCGCAACCACCACGGCCCGGTGCGCACGCGCGAGCGGAAGTGGAAGCGGGTGCGGCCGTCGCCGAGGTCGCGCAGGACGAAGGCCCACGTGAAGTTGACCCAGGCGCCGTAACGCTGCGCCCAGCCCGGCGGGAGGTGCTCACGCGAGTGCAGCACGAGATGTCGGTTCGGTTCGACCAACGCGACGACGAAGGCGCAGTGCGCTTCCGGTGGGCCGTCGAGCAGACGGTCGCCGACAGCCAGGTGCTGCCATTCCGGCGGACCTCCTCGGCGCTCGGCCCGTTATCAGGAAAGAACAGCTGGTCGACCCAGCGCGCTGTGTACCACTGCCCGCGACCCCAACCCATCTGCGCGAGCCACGGCCACACCGACGCAGGCGGCGCGTCGATGGTGATGGCGTGGTCGGTGACGGCGTGGGGATGCCGGCAGATCTCATCGCCCGGCAGTGGCGTGGCGCGCTCGTCCGGCGTCGAGCCGTAGGTACGTCCAAGTCGGTACAACCAGCCGTACCACTCGGCGGCGATCAGCACGGCGACGAGGCGGCGCGAGCGGCGCATACGGCTAGGCAACGCCGATCACCCGTCGCGCAACAGGGGCGAACGGCCCTGATTGGAAACCGCGGCGGTCGGGTAGTCGGGGGCGATGGACGAACTCGCCGTCGAAGAGCCCGCCGGTGTTCCCGGTGTGGCGTTGCAACGCTCGATCGAAGAGGGCCGCAACCGCCTGCGCCGCACGTGGCCGTCGCTGTTCGCCACCGGCGCGGTCGGTGGCATCGACGTGTTCGTCGGCTTGATCGCGCTGCTCCTGATCGAGTCGCAGACCCACAGCACGCTGCTGGGTGGCTTCGGCCTCGGTGTCGGCTTCATCGCGCTCGTCCTGGCCGGCAGCGAACTGTTCACCGAGAACTTCTTCGTTCCCGTCGCCGTCGTGGTGGCGCGGCGGGCGAGCGTGCTCAGCCTCCTGCGCCTCTGGGTGGGCACCCTGCTGGCCAACCTGGCGGCCGGGTGGGTCATGGCGGCGCTCGTGATGGCCGCGCTGCCCGGGGTGCGGTCGACGGCATTGCATCTCGGCGCGCACGCCAACCACCTCGGCGTCGGCTGGGCGGCGTTCGCCAGCGCGCTGCTGGCGGGCACGGTGATGACGCTCATGACGTGGATGGAGCGCGGCACCGAGTCTGTGCCCGCGAAGCTGATCGCCGCGATGTCGGCCGCGTTCGTGCTCGGCGCCGGACCGTTGCAGCACTCCGTCGTGACGTCGCTCGAAATGTTCTCGGCGCTGATCGTCGGCGCGCCCTTCGGCTACCTCGACTGGGTGCGTACGGCCTCGTGGGCGGCGCTGGGCAATCTCATCGGTGGACTGGGGTTCGTCACGATCCTGCGGCTCGTGCAACTGGGCGCCCGCGGCATCGAAGAGGTCCGCGAGGCCACCGACGCGTCGGATCCGGAGGTGGACACCTAGTCAGGCGTCGAGACGGCGCAACTCCGCCGCGGCTTCGTCGCGCGCGACACGCGCCCGGTCGCGCACCGCCTCCGCCTCCTCGACCGCACGGCGCGCCTGATCGAGGCGTTGCTCGGCGCGCCGCAGACTGTGCGTCGCCTTCTCGAGCGCGGCCTCGAGCTTCTCGACCTGGGCACGCGCCGCGTCGATCGCCGCGTCGATCGCCGCGTCGTCGCGCGCCGGCGCCTCCCTGGGCGCGTCTTCGATCGCCGGACGCGTGAGCACCGGATCGGGCATGTCCTGGAGCCCGAAGCCCGACGGCGACAGCGTGGTCATGAGCCGTCCCGCCTTGAGAACGGCCGCCCACTCGTCGCTGGTGCTCGCAGCTTCGAAGGTGCCGGCGGCGTCGTCGCGGTACTGCTCGCCCGCGTCCTTGGCCACCTCCGCGGCGAGCGACCGGATCTGGCTGCGCCACGCGTCGGTCGCGGTGCGCAAGCCGCCGGCGTCACGACCCTGCACCGCCGCGGCCTGCGCGTCGTGCACGGCGCGCGCCGCAGTGATCAGCGCGTCGACCGCGTCGGGATGGCGCCGCGCCACCTGGTTGACGGCCCACGCCGCCGTGCTCGGCTTGCGCAACGCCTTGACGGCCGCCGCCGTGTCCTTGTCGCCCGCCTGCTTGAGCTCGCGCGCCAACGCGTCGCGGCGCTTCACGAACTCGTCGAGCGCGCCGACGAACAGCGCGTCGACCGGGTCCGTCATGGCAGGCACCGTACCCAGCTACCGTCGCCGGCGTGAGCACGACGGACCAGCCGACGACCACTGACGAGCGCGTCTGTGCAACCTCGCCGCACGCCATCTTCGCCGAGTGCCCGCACTGCGGCGGCGACATGCGCGCCGAGCACGCGCACTACCGCTGCGCCAGCTGCGGCTGGCGCGACTCCTGCTGCGATTGAGCCGCACCCCGTTCGGGGGGTAACCCGTATGCGTGCGAGCCGCGAGAGACAAAGCAAAGGTCGAAGCAAAGACGCGGCGCGAGTCGGGCGTCGAGCGCATCCTGGCGCCCGTCGTCAGCGCCGCGTTGCTCCTGACCGCGCTGATCCAGACCCAGCGTGAGCAGCAGCACGCCGACACGTCGCCGACGCCACCGCCTCCACAACCGAAACAACCGACCGGCATCAAGGCCAAGCTGGCGCGTCTGCCCGTGCTCCGCACGCTCATGCCGATCCAGGACCGCTACGGCGAGGTGAACGGCAACAACCTCGCCGCCACCGTGGCGTTCCAGACGTTCCTCTCGCTGTTCCCGCTGCTGCTGGTGATCGTTTCGGTCGTCGGGTTCTTCGCGTCGAAGGACGCCACCGTCGGCACGCGCATCGTGGGCAACCTCGGCCTCCAGGGCGACGGGGCGCGCATCGTGAACGAGGCGATCACCACCGCGGCGAAGAACCCTGCGGCGACGGGTCCCATCGGCCTCGTCGGCCTGCTGTGGTCGGGACTCGGGCTGGTCGACTCCCTGCAGTTCGCCATGGACCAGGTGTGGCGGGTCGACGAGCGCGGCATGAAGGGCAAGCTCTTCGGCCTCCTGTGGCTCGTCGGCGCCGCGGTGCTCTTCATCGGCGCCGCCGCCGTCACGACCGTCCTGAATTGGCTGCCGGGATTCGTCACACCGTTCGGCATCGCCGTCGGCGTGTCGGTGAACCTGGCGCTGTGGTTGTGGAGCTTCAAGGTGCTGCCCAACCGCAAGCTGCCGTGGCGGGCGCTGGTGCCGGGCGCCATCGTCGGCGCGCTCGGCATGGAGATCCTCAAGTTCGTCGGCGCCTTCTATCTCCCACGCACCATCGCCAGCTCGTCGGCCCTCTACGGCTCGATCGGCGTGGTCTTCGCCGTGCTGGCGTGGTTGCTGGTTTTCTCGCGCCTCGTGATCTACGCGACGGTCATCAACCTCGTGCGGTGGGAGAAGCGGGCGGCGGCGCCGAGCGCCAGAACGCGGCGGCGTAGCTACCGGAACGTCACGGTGCCGTCGAGCACTTCCTCGTCGATGTCGGAGGTGCGCGCCGTCACCTCGATCGTCCACTGACCGCTGAAGGGCACGGTGAAGTTGAGCGACTGGAAGTGGCCCGGCCCCGCGTTCTGCAACGGGACGTCGATCGGCGCGATGCCGCGACCCGGCAAGGAAAGGCTCAGCTTCATCTCGATGACGTTCTCGGGCACGCCCGTCTTCGTCAACGCGTACAGGTGGATCTGGTTGGGACCGGCGCGGCCGGGCGAGGCCGTGTAGTCGAGCAACATCGCCTTGCCGGTCAGTTCGCCTGACTGCGGGCGAGCCGCCAGCGTCTTGGCCGGCGCGGAGTTGACGAGGATCGACGTCACCGCCAGCACCCCGACGGCGATCAGCGCCTCGAGTCCGACCGTTTTCCGCAGCATGCGTGCACTGGCGGGCGACCACCGTTTGTGCACGAAGTTGCGGCTGGCCACCGCGATGCACAGCACGGCGGCGACGAGCAGCGTCTTGATCACGACCAACTTCCCGTAGTCAGTCGACTTCAACGCGTCGAGCGTGCCGATCTGCCGGTAGGCCTGGAACACACCCGTCGCCACGATGGCGGCCACGGCGTACACCGCGTTGCGCGAGAAGCCGCGCACGATGGCGGTCGACTCGTCGAAGTCGACGCGAGGCAACACCGCGGCGAGGAGCACGACCAACCCCCCGATCCACGCGGCGGCGGCACATACGTGGACGACGTCGGCGACCAGCGCGTACGGCTCGTCCGAGCCGATGTAGGCGTGCCCGGCCAACCCCGGCGTCGCCGCGATGCCGACCCCGACGACCAGCGCCGCGGCTTTCCACCACGCTGGTTGCACCGCCCGCCGCAGCAGGACGACCAGCAGCCCGGCGGCGAGGACAAGCAGCGCGAGGCGCAACTCGTAGATGTGACCAAAGCGCGTCTTGAGCACGTCGCCGACCACGGCGCGCGACAGCGAACCGCCGAGGCTCAAGCCGGCGCCGTAGCCGCCCTGCAACACGAGGTTCACGACGGTGGCGAGCGCCAAGACGATCAGCGCGACGACGGCGGTGCGCCGTACCGACCGCTGCTGTGCCCCCGCCGGCCACACCGTGGCCACGAACGCCAGCGCACCGAGGAACACGAGCATCGAGGCGAACGCGATGAAGCGGCCGATGCCGTAGGTGACGCCCACGACGAGACTGCCGCCGCTGGCGCCCAGCAGGCCGGCGACCTCCGTCGCTTTCGCCGGCGCGGCGTTGCCGACGGTGAAGGTGAACGCACCCTGCACCGGATGGCTGTCAGCCGAAATCACCCGCCAGGTCACGACGTAGCCGCCGTCCTTCAGCTTGGGCAGCGCAATCGCGACCTGTGAGCCGACGCCGTTCGGGTGCGAGATGGTGCCGTGGTCGACGCGTTTGCCGGTCGAGTCGAACACCCGAATGCCGCCGAGCGACACCTCGACGCGTTCGTTGAAGCTGAGCACGACCTGCTTCGGCGACGTCTCGACGCGCGCGCCGTTCGACGGGGTCGAATTGTTCAGCGTGGCGTGCGCGAATGCGGGCGTCGCCAGCCCGACGAGCAGGACGAACGCGCCGAGCGACGCGACGACCAGCCGCCGGGCGCGGATCAACCGCGGCGGCCGGAGACCGCGATGCCGGTGGCGACCGCGGAGATGATCACCGCCACGAGGCCAAGCCCGAGTGCGATATCCGCCCGCTTCTTGTTGGCGTTCGACTTCGTCGACGACGCCGGCGTCGTCGTCAGCTTCAGCGTCGGAGCCGGATGCTCGGGCTCGGCACCGCTGGAGGTCGGCACGTCGATCCAGCGCACGACGTCGCCGTTGGCGTAGGTCTGGACCGCCTTGAACACGAGCGACGACGTGTCATCGGGCAGGGCGCCCGCCTCGATGGTGAACTCGGCGAACTGACCGGCGCCGATGGAGCCGCCGTCCCACGTGACCTTCGACACGACGTCGGTGATGTCCCCGTCGTCGGTGTGGATCGCCTTAGCCAGCTTCGTCGTCTCGGTGGTGACGGTCCATCCCGGCGCCGCCTCCACGGCCACACCGGCGATGGGGTGATCGGTCGGCAGGAACAACTCGACCTTACTGGTGGTCGAGTTGTCCTCCTCGTTCGGCACGCGGAACCGCAGCGTGACGTCCGACGCGCCCGACGCGGCGCTCGACGGATCAACCGTGACGTGGGCGAGCGCCGGCGTGGCACCGAGCACCACGAGTCCCAACGCGACGAGACACAAAAGAGATTTCCGCATATCCGTTAGTCGTACGTGGCCCGCTGTCAGTTCCCGAAAATCTGCTCAGACCGCGTCGGCGCGGCGCACCGCGGCCGACAGGTCGGCTCGCGCCCGAGCGACGCGAGAGCGCACCGTCCCGACCGGGCAGTCGAGCGCGACCGCCGCTTCCTCGTAGGAGAGACCGACCAGCTGTGTCATGACAAACGCATCCCGGCGCTGCGGTTCCAGCGCGGCGAGCAGGTCGTCGACGAACTCGGACGGGGCCGCCGCCGGCTCGATCGCGAGGACCCGCAGCCGCTCGAGCACGCGGCGTTGGCGTTGCCGGCGCCGCACGTCGTCGGCGCACACGTTGCGGGCGATTGCCAGCAGCCACGGCAGCACCGGCGCGTCGGCGCGGTAGCCCGCTGCGGCCCGCAACGCCCGCACGTACACCTCTTGGACCAGGTCTTCTTCTTCACCGGGCGAGCCGAGCGCAGCACACAGCCGCCACACCGCCGGCTGCGTCGCGCGGACGAGTTCGGCAACGGCGCGGTCGTCACCCTCGACGGCGGCGTCGAGCAGCGGTCGCAGGGCCTCGTCGTGCACGGGAACTATTCTGCCCCGACCGACGACCAAAAGACGTGTCGTGCGACCCGTGGATCGAAGCGATCTCGGCCCTGGCCGACGGGGAGGACCCCGCCATCGCCCCGCAGCTGGTGCGCCGGCACGTCGCCACCTGCGCCGATTGCCGGGCGTTCGAGCACGACCTGCATGCGACGCGCGCCACGCTGCGTATCCAGGAGGCCGCACCGCAGCCCGACCTGTCGAGCGCGGTCGTCAAGGCCAACGCCGTCGCCGACCGCGCCAGCCGCTGGTTCGTCATACGGGTAATGCTCGGCCTTGTCGCGTGCCAGATCATCGCGTTGTCGATCCCGGCGCTGTTGCTCGGCGACCAGACCGGAGCGTCGCCCCACGGCGCTCGGCACCTCGGCGCCTTCAGCGTCGCCTACGCCGTGGGGCTGCTCGCAGTGGTGGCCCGCCCGGCGCGAGCGCGCACCATGCTGCCGGTGGCGCAGGTGTTGTGTGGCGCCATCGTCATCTCGACGCTCATCGACGTGCTGGACGGGTCAGTAGGCCTACGGCCCGAGATCACGCATATTCCCGAACTGGTCAGCCTGGTGCTCGTGTGGATGCTCGCCGTGCCGCCCCGCAGGGAGCGCGTCACTGGGCGCGGCCTAACGCTGGCGCGGCGGACGGCGGGCGTACGCGACAAAGAGCAGCACTACGACCAGCGCGCCAACTAGCACCGCGGCGATGCCGATGTGGTTGCTGCCGTGGTCGGCGTGGTGCGCCAGCGCTGCGGCCATCACGCCGGCGGGAACCGATCGCGCAGCCAGTCGATGATCGGCTCGCACGCGTCGCGCTGGCGACCGCTGAAGTAGTGCACTGCGCCTTTGATCTCGACGTACTGCTTGTCCGCCGCCGCGCATTGCTCGTACGCGCCGCGGGCCTGATGCAACCGGATCTCCGTGTCGGCGGTCGGGTGCACGAACAACGACGGGATCGTCACCGCCGGCATCGTCTCCACCAGAGCGGCGTGTGAACTGAGTCCCGACCACGTCGACAGCCAGCCGCGCGCCGTCATCACGCGGGCCAGGCCGTAACCGTAGTTGGCGTCGTAGGGGTCCGGGTAGGCGAAGATCGACCCGAGTGGGCGGTCGTCGGGGTCGATCGACGGGTCGAGGTACGCCGGGTCGGCGAGGGTGCGGTACGTCGTGAGGTATCGCACGAAGGCGCGATGACGCCGGTCCTGTGACGTCACTCGATCGTCGAGCGCGGCATTGGCGCGCGCGTCGATGCGCGCCACGCGCGCCCGCTGCGCCTCGCGGTACGTGGCCAACCAGCCGCGGTCGTAGGTGCACGGGTTGGGCCACGGTTGCCAGCCGTTGTCGGGGTTGTACATGTCGAGCGCCGGGTCGCACGAGAACGGATCGTCCTCGTCGGTCACCGAGGGATCGATCACCTGGAGCATGAACACGCCTTCGCCCGGATGCGCGGCGAGGGCGACGAACGCTTCGCCGAGATGCTCACCACGCGCGACCGCCGTCGCCTCGGCCAGCGCCATGAGCGAACCGCCACCGGAGTTACCGAGCAGCACGATGTGGTCCGCGCCGTGCGCGCGCGCCGCCGCGACGAGGGTCTCGACGTCGACGACGCAGTTCTCGTGCAAGCAATCCGAGTCGTTGTTGACGTAGCGCGTGGCGCCGCCCAACACCGCGTAGCCCGCCGCCGCCAGCTGCGGCGCCACGTAGTGCTGCGAAAAGTCGCCCCGCGGATGGGTCAGCACGACGCACGTGTTCCAGTTGCCGACGTGGGGCGTCGACAACACGCCGCGCACCACCGCCCCGTCAGGCGTGACGGCGACGATCGGCTCACGACGCGGCTCGTTGGCTGGTGCCTCCTCGGGGTCGGGCCAGTACCCGAGGAACGGACGCGCCACTACTACGCCGGGCTGTACTCGGCGGCGAGGTGGAAGGAGATCTTGGGGTCGGGATCGTGCGCCGGGATCGCTTCGACGAGGCGCTGCTTCGCCTGCTCGCGGTCGTCGTCGTCGAAGGGACGCGTCGTGCAGCAGAACTCGACCATGATCCCGTTCGGGTCGTCGGTGTAGATCGACACGCAGAACTCGTGGTCGATCTCGGCGACGTCGTAGCCGTTGGCCAGCCAGCGGTCGCGCTTGGCCGCCAGGTCCTCGAGGGTCGGCGCGTCGAAGGCGAGGTGGTTGTAGTGGTGCGCCAGGCCCATGTCGTCGGAGATCGCCGTCTTGGCCTCGACGAGCGCGTTGGCGTCGTCGTGGATCTCCCAGAACGCGATCAGCGAGCCGTCACCGGTGTCGTAGAAGAAGTGCTTGGCCCAGCCGCCTTCGGGCGACGCGCCCACGACGACCTTCTCCAGTCGAAAGCCCATGGCCTCGGTGTAGAAACGATGCGTTGCGTCGGTGTTCCGGCTGGCGAAGGCGACATGATGAAAACCCATGCACCCAACGGTACGCCGACGCGCCACGCTCCTGCTCGCGGCGACGACCACCGGGTGGGGCACCGTGCCCCTCATCGTGCGCAGCGTCCACTTGCCGCCGGCGGCCATCGTCGCCGCCCGCTTCTGGTTCGGCGCTCTCGCCCTCACGGCGGTGCTCGTCTACGAACGCCGCCGCGGCCGGCCCTCCGGGCCCAAGGTGTGGTCGGTCGAGCGGCCGCGCTGCGTCGCCGTGTGCCTCATCCTGCTCGTGCACTGGCTCGCCGAGATCGCGGCGTATCAGCACGCGCCGATCGGTACCGCGCTGTTCATCATCTTCCTCGCGCCAGTCGGCATCGCGGCGTTCGCCCCGAGCGTGCTCGGCGAGCACATCGACCGGCGGACCATCGCCGCGCTCGGACTCGCCCTCGTCGGCTTCGCCTGCATGACGGGCAGCGCCGTGCACGCCAGCGGCGCCGAGGGCCTGGCCCTGTCACTGCTCGCCATGGTGACCTTCATCGCGCTGGTGCTCGTCAACAAGCCGCTCGCCGACACCTACGGCGGCGTACGCGCCGCCCAGATCCAGATGACGGGCGCCGGCGTGCTGATCGTGCCCATCGTGATGCTCGCCGTGCACTTCCCGTCGCCCGAGCCGTCGTGGCTGTGGCTGGTCGTGCTCGGTGTGGTCCACACCGGCGTCGCCATCGCCGTGTACCTCGGTGCGCTGTCGATCGTCGGCGCGACCACCACGGGCGTGCTCGGCTACCTGGAACCGGCCACGGCGGTGTTCTGGGCGTGGCTGGTGCTGGGCGAGTCGCCGTCACGAGGCACGCTGATTGGCGGTGTGGCGATCCTCGCCGCAGGATTACTGGTCGTGAGGAACGAACCGGCCGCGTTGGAGGTAGCGAGTGTTACTGGGTGACGACCTGCTGCCGCTGCTCGTGCTGGCGCTGGGCGCGGCGATGGTGCTGGGCAACGTGATGGCGATCGTGCGACCGCCGAAACGGCACAACGAGGGCGACCTGGACAAGGCGCCGGTCGGGCGCAGCCTGGGCATGGCGACGCTCGGCTTCATCGCCGCCGTCTGGGCCCTGGCCAGCCTGATTAAGGGCTGAGGCGGCGCTTACGCGCCGCCCTTCGGGGCGGCTGAGGACCCGTGCGGCTGCGCCGGTGACGTGAGCCAGGCCCACGCCTCAGCCAGGTTGACGAGCTGGGCAGACGTGGCACCTTCGGCCCGCAACCGGATGGTTTCGAACAACGCGATCCGCGCCTCGAATCCGGCGCGGTTCAGTGCGTCTGCCTGCTGTTCGTCCACCTGCTTGGTCCTCCTTCGCCCTCGCTGCCGTGTCCCCGGATGGATCCACCGGTCAAGAGCGAGCGGGTCATGTTACAAGAGCCCTCAGACGGGATTCACCTCAGATGTGCAATGGGCGCACCGCTTGGCCGCTTTGGGGATGACGCTGAGGCAGAACGGGCAGTCGCGGGTGACCGGATCCTCTTCGCTTTGGCCGCGGTTGCGCCGCGCAATCATCACGTTCATCGGCTTCACCACGAAAAAGAACACCGCGGCTGCGATCAGCAGGAACGCCACGACTTCGTTGATGAACGCGCCGTAGAGGAACGTGCTGTGGCGGATCGTGAAGTGCAGCGCGCTGAAGTCCGACTTGCCGGGAATGGCGATCAGCGGCGTCAGCAGGTCCTTCACCAGCGCGTTGACGACGCTGCCGAACGCCGCGCCGATCACGACGGCAACGGCGAGATCCACGACGTTGCCCTTCAGGACGAACGACTTGAACTCTTTCAACATCGGCTACCTCCAGGTGGGTGGGTGCGTCCCGAGCGGGACGACAGGGGTCGCCCAATGGGCGGGCGTTCTCGAGAGTTGGGTGACGGGGGTCATGTGCACCACCTCGCCGAACGGCGTTGCTTCGGTCGTGAGCCACGAATCGGTGTCACCGAAACCGGTCGCCGTCGACGGGTCGACACACGGACCATCCTGCGCGATCCACATCGCCGTCTGACACAGCGAGACGCGCACGTGGTACGACCCGCCCTCGATGCTGCGGCGGCGCAGCGCCGCCATCACCCCGAGGGCGCCGAGGTACCCGGTCGTGTAATCCGCCGCCGCCGCGGGGATGAGGCGCGGTGCGCCCGGCTCGCCTTGCGCGTCGGCGATGCCGGTCACCGATTGCGACAGTTGCTCCCAGCCGGGGCGCAGCCGCCACGGACCCACGTCGCCGTAACAGTTGATCGTCACGTACACGATGCCAGGCCGCAGCGCGGCCACATCGTCGGGACCGAACCCGCGCCGCGCCAGGGCGTCGCCGCGGTAGCCCTGCGAGAACACGTCGGCGCCGCCGATCAGCGCGCGGAGCGCAGCGGCGTCCTCGGTGCGCCGCAGGTCCAACGCCGCGCTCCGCTTCCCGTGGTTGGTGTCGATGACGAACGCCTCGACGTTGTCGAGGTGCTCGCCGTTGACGTGCAACACGTCCGCACCGTGTTCGGCCAGAACCCGGGCGCACGTCGGTCCCGCGAGCACGCGCGTGAGGTCGAGCACGCGCACCCCGCCGAGCGGTCGCGCACCGGCACCGGCGGGCGTGACGGGTGCATCGCCGATGCGTTCGATCGACACCCGGCCGAGCGGCGCGATCGCGTCGCGCTGAGGATGCGCGACCCACTCGTCGATGCTGCGCACCATGGCGCCGCAGGCGCCTGCGGCGGCGAGCGCGTCTTCGAGTTCGTGGGCGCGGAACTGCTTCACCCGCGCCGCCACCTGCGTGGCGTCGTCGCCGACGGCGCCGCCGATGACGTCGACGGTCAGCTGTGCCAGCTTCGGGAACGCGCCGTGCAGGTGCACCCAGCGGCCGTCGCCACATTCGTACAGCGCGACCAGCGGGTTGCCCTCGGCAGTGCGCAGCGGCATCACCCCGTCGACGCGGTTCAGCATGAAACTCAACAGCGACGTCTCGGCCCGAGTCTGGTCGACGAACACGTCCTGCGACTCGCCGGTGCGGTCGGCGTAAACCGTCGCCGCCGCTACGCCGCACGCCCCGAGAGCCGCGGCGGCACGCGCCCCGATGGGGAACTTCGACGGCAGCACCGGCGGCGCCCCGTCGATCGTCAACGCCGCGGCGTCGCGGGGGAGCCCGACTTCGTCGAGCAGTTCGAACGCGTCGCGCGTCACAGCAGGCCGCCCACCACGTTGACGAGCACGGCGATGAACGCGGTGGCGAACACGAAGGACAGCAACGCGTGGCGCAGCACGGTGCGCCGCAGCGGCCGGCGGGTGATCGCGGTGTCGGACACCTGATACGTCATGCCGATCGTGAACGCCAGGTAGGCGAAGTCGTGGTAGTCGGGCGCGTCGCCGCCGAAGTCGACGCCGTCGCCCGTCTCGTAGAAGAGCCGCGCGTAGCGCAGCGTGTACAGGGTCTGCACGGTGCACCACGCCAGCGCCACGCCGAGCGCACCCAGGCCGGCGACGCCGCCGCGGCTGGCACCGTGGTAGTGGCTCGCCTTCAACAGCACGAAGCCGACGGCCACGAGGCTCGCGCCCGCGGCCGTGAGCAGCGTGGCGTCGGCCAGCACGTGCGAAACGTCTTCGTCGGTAGCGATCTGGCGCGTGCGGGTGGCGTCACAGGTGAGGATCTGCACGCCCACCTGTACGAGAAACGCCGCCGCCCCGGTGATCCAGCCCGTCAGTACCGCGACCTGCCATGGCCCCCGCAGTCCCATCACCGCGCCGAGCACCACCCCGACGAGCGCACTCGCCACCAGGCGGACGTTGGCGGAGTTCACGCTGGGCATCCTCCACCCACGTGGAGCACGGCGCCAGCGTGCGTCAACCCCAAACCCGCGAGCCCACCGACGGGCGTCTCCACCGCGTACGAGAACGGGTCCTTCGCCGCGTACTCCGGACAGTCTTGGCCCGACGGGCACGCCGTCATCGTCGTCGCGTCGACGAGGACACCGGCGGCGTCGTACCACCCGATCGACAGGTCGATCGGCACGAAGTGGTTGGTGAAGTGCACCGTCGTGGCCTCGGGGAAGGCGAACACCATGGCGTCGTAGCCGAGCAACGTGTGCTTGCCCTGCATGCCTTCGACCTGGGCCTCGGGCGTAGCCGCGAGCAACGCGCAGTGCACCCGCGGACTGTCGTCGACGCGAAACCCGACGCGGCCGAACGGGGCCACGGTCGGCAGCACGTTGCGCTCGGCCGGTGTCGCCGCCGGCGCGGACGACGTGAACGACCGGTAGATCACCACCGCAGTTCCGATGACGACGGGCAGGCCAAGCAGCACGGCCAGCCCCAGGGCAATTAGCCGAAGATGTGCGGAGCGCACAGCGCCAAGAGCACCACCGCGGGAGCGAAGCCGGGATCAAGCGGCCGGTTGGCCCCCTCGACGAACCACGCCAGCAAGCCGAGGGCGAACAGCACCCACGCCAACACGCTCAGGAGGCGGTGGTGGGCCGGCGAGAAGTACTTGTTGGTGGCGGGGTCGTCGACCGATGTCACGCCGACATGCTTGCACGCCCGCCGTGGTCCCGTGAAGTGCCGCCGTACAGGCCCAGTTCCTCGGCGGCGTCGCCCGGCAGGCGGTAGCCCTCGTCGGGGCCGGGAAAGGTGCGGGCGCGTACGTCGGCGGCGTAGGCCTTGACGGCCTCGACGCTGTCGGCTTTCACCTGCGCATACCGGCGCACGAACTTGGGCGTGACGCGGTCTTCAAGCCCGAGCAGATCGTGCATCACGAGGACCTGACCGTCACACGCGCTGCCCGCGCCGATGCCGATCGTGGGCACGTCGATGGCGTCGGTCACGATGCGGGCGACGTCGTCGGGCACGCACTCGAGCACGATGGCGAACACGCCGGCGTGCACCAGAGCCTTGGCGTCGTCGATCAGCACACGCGCCGCTTCGGCCGTGCGGCCCTGCACCTTGAAGCCGCCCATGGCGTTGACCGACTGCGGCGTGAGACCGAGGTGGCCCATCACCGGAATCTCGGCGTCGACGATCGCTTCGATGACCGGCACGCGCTTGGCGCCGCCTTCGAGCTTGACGCAGCGGGCGCCGGCGCGAATCAGCTTGGCGGCGTTGGCGACGGCGTCGTGGCGACCCGTGTGGTAGCTCATCCACGGCAGGTCGCCGACCACGAGCGCCCGCGGGTTGGTGCGGGCCACGGCGGCAGTGTGGTGCGCCATGTCGTCGATGGTGACCTGGAGCGTGTCGTCGTAGCCGAGCACGACCATGGCGACGGAGTCGCCGACGAGAATGAGATCGACGCCGGCGTCGTCGGCGATGCGCGCCGTCGGCGCGTCGTAGGCAGTGACCATCACCAGCGGTGTTTGGCCCTTGGACGCGCGGACATCAGGCACGGTGACTGGCTTCAGACCAGACATGAGGTTTCCTCCTTGAGCTCGTCCCGGGCCGGATGGCTCCAGGCGAGTACCGCGATTGTAGATTCGATTCCGTGGACGATGCATCAGCGCCCGACTTTTTGGCCTGTGAGAACTGCGCCCGGTACGAGACGCACGAGGCCAACCTCGTCTCTGTGCATCGCGTTTATCTCGAACTGGACGAGTGGGGCGAAGAGGAGCCAAAAGCCACCGTCGTCGAGGAGGTGGAGCGCTGGTGTATGTCGTGCCGGTCGATCTACCCGCACGAGGTCGTCGAGGCCAGCTAGCGCCGGCTGACTCCGGGCGCCGCTCGGCCCTCGGCCCACAGCACGTCGGCCACCACCGCCAGCACGAACACACCGAGGCCGGCGGCGAGCGAACGCGCCGCGGTGATCGTCGCCGGCGGTAGGTCGCCGAGCGCATGAATGCGATCCGGGGCGAGCGCCAACGCGACCGCCGCGACGGCGCCGAGATACGCGACGGGCGACCCGGCCGTCACCACCAGCGGCACGGTCCGGTTGCGCCACAGCGTCGCGGCGAGAGCCACGACGGCGGCGCCCGCCAGCACCTCACCGCGCTCGCTGGGTTGCGCCGCGACCGTCCCCGCCAACCCCGCCGCCGCCGGGACACACACCAGGGCGTCGAGCAGGACGCGCCAGCGCGCCAGCCCGCGCGCTACCAGCCCGATCTCGGTGCTGACGATCGTGCCGGTGGCGACGAGTAACGGCGCCAGCCCCGCCGGCACCGGGAACGCACCGGCGGCACCGACACCGAGCGCGGCCACGGCCACGCCGCGCTCGTCGAAGACGGCGGCGACGACCGCGACGAGCGACGCCACGGCGACAACCGCCGGACCCTTGTCGGGATTGTGGTGCGCCACCGCGACGCCCGCCGACCCGGCGGCGCCGACGACGAGGGGCAACAGCAGGCGCGTGGCGCCGACGCGCTCAGACAGAGACGCCAACGCCACCCCGCGTGGTCTCGCCGAAGCGGGCGATCTCCTTCGGCAGGTCGAGCGGCTGGACGCCTCGCTCCGCCAGCATCGCGTCGTCGATGAAGGCCGCCGGCACGATCCACGCCACTTCGAACTCGAGGCCGTCGGGATCGTGGGCGTACAGGCTCTTGGTCGTCGAATGGTCCGACGCGCCGACGAGCGCGCCGCGCTGGGACAGCTCCTGCGCCAGCCGGCCGAGCTCGGCGAGCGTGTCGACCTCCCACGCCAGGTGGTACAGCCCGACGGTGCTGCGACCCGCACCGGAGGGGCCCGCCGCCGCGCCGATCTGGAACAGCCCCAAGTCGTGGTCGTTGGTCGACGCCGGCGCTTGCAGAAACGCCGCGCCCGGCATCTCGTTGACCACCTTGAAGCCAAGGGCGTCGCGGTAGAAGGCCACGCTCACCTCCACGTCACGGACGTAAAGCACCGCATGGTTCAGTCGCGTCACAGGCACGACTTAGTGATACCCCGCAGCGATCCCTACGGCCAGCCCGGCCGCGCCCAACACGAGCGCGACGTAGCGCTGCCACGGTCGTCTCTGGTCTCCCGGCGCGGCGACGAGCCCGATCGCCGCGCCCACCAGCGCGCCGAGCACCCAGGTCCCGACGGACTTCACGCCGCCGGCCAGCGACGGCCCGGCAACGAGCAAGCCGGCGGTCAGTCCGAGCACCGCACCGGCGGAGCGCTGGCGAGCCACCAGCACGAGGCTTACGGCGCTGGCCCACGTCGCACCCACGGCGAGCGCCGAGCCGGTGAAGCCCGCGGCACCGAGTACCGCCTGCGCCCCCGCCACGCCGGCCAGACCCGCGGTACCGGTACGGGCGAGTGTCGCGGCCGCGGCGCCCAACACGGCGATAGCGGTGAGCACCGAGCCGTCCGCGACGCCGAGCGCGACGGCGAGGGTCCACAGATCGCCCCGCTCGGTGAGCGCCAGGACCGCGCCGGAAACCAGCGCGCCGTTGGCGATGGCAACGGGAACGGTGCGCGGCGCCGGCCGCGGGTTGCGTCGCGACGAGCGACGGACGTGGGCGGCGCGCGCCGTCAGCGGCGGGGCCGGCGCCCGCCGAGCGGCACCCGTCGTACGAGGTGGTTCCACTTGCACGTCGGGCACACCTCGACGACGTAGCAACTCAGCTCGTCGCCCGACTGGTCCAAGCGGCGCATCTCGGCGGCGGTGTCGACGCAGCGACCCCGCGCCGGTAGGCGCGGCCCGAAGGCGTAGGTGACATGCACGAGCGCGTCGGCCTCACAGATCGGGCATTCCTCGTTCGTCCGGCGTCCGGCCTTCGCCGCCCGCAGCAGCTCCGGGTGGGCATCGCACACGTCCTCGCGCGTGATCCGTTTCGCCCGGTAGTCGGTGATAACCGCGTTGCGGGCCAGGCGGAAGTCGACGGCGGCGGTGCGGTCGTCGTCCTTGCGGGCAACGGACTCAGAACGTGAAGCCATTGGACGCGCACAGTACCGCTCTGTAACAAGGGGCCGAGTCACGACATGATCCAGTCGTGGATGCAGAGGCGCGCTTTCGCGCGCTATACGCGCAGAGCTACGGGCCGCTGCACCGGTGGGCGCAGCACCGCGGCATCACCGGCGCCGACGCCGACGATCTCGTAGCCGACGTGTTCACGATCGCGTGGCGCCGGTTCGCCGACATCCCCGCCGACGCCGCCGTCGCCTGGCTCTTCGGCGTCGCCCGCAACGTGGCGCGCAACCGCGGGCGCGCCGAGCGCCGGCGCGCCGCGCTCCACTTGATGGCGCCGCGCGACGCGTCGACGCCGCCCCCCGACGAGCCATCCGATACGCGCGTGCTGCGCGCCGCCCTCGACGCGTTGCGGTCCGACGATCGCGAGGTCTTGCGTCTCGTGGCGTGGGACGGCGTCGAGCTCGCGGACTTGCCCGTCGCCCTCGGCTGTTCGCCCGGCGCCGCCCGCGTGCGGCTGCACCGCGCCCGCCAACGCTTCGCCGCCGCGGTAACGCGCGCCGAACACGCGACAGGTAGCGGTCGAGACCTACAGGAGGTTCCCGATGTCCGATGAACTGCTCGACCGATTGAGCGCCGCCCGGCCCGTCACCGACGTTGTTGCCCCCGACCCGCAATTGCTCGACGCCATCGTGTCGTCAGCGCCGCGTCCGCCGCGCCGAGTCGTCACGCCGGTGCGCTTGGCGTCGGTCGCGGCGGTGGCGGCCGCGCTCGTCGCCGCTCTCGTCGTCATTCCCCACGACACGACCACCCACTCCCCGTCGCCGTCACACGCCGCGATCGCGCCGAATATGGAGCGCATCGCCGCGTCAACGGCCGCCGCCTTGACGTCGGGAGTCGCCCACGTGACGTACACGTCGAACAACGGCCACTTCGTTCACGACACCGGGACCGTCACGGTCGAGTTCTCCGGTGAGGACCGGTCGTCGTTCGGGACCCAAGACTCCGGCGATATGGGTGATGGGCGCGACAGCTCCTTCGAGTTCGCGAACAAAGTCGTCGACGGCCGGTTTTACCTTCGTGACGGTGTGCCCGGCCACGAAACGTGGCTCGAGGACACGAACGAACACGTCACGGGCTCGGACATCTTCAGCGTCGACCCGCGCAGCCTCGTCACGGACTCTGCGGAGCAAGCGGGCTTCGAAGACGTCGGAACCGCGACCGTCGACGGCGTCACCACGCACCATCTCAAGGCGACGCGACTCGACCAGGTTCCGGCCGTCAATCTCGGTCTCGGCCCAATCGTCGACGCGACGACGAAGGTGACCAAGTTCGACGTCTGGGTCGACACAAGCAACGTCGTGCGCCGGCTCGCCATCACCACGTCGATGACCGAGACCGTCTACCCGCTGGCGCGCACCATCGTCACCACCGACGCCAACGGCAACATCCAGAAGACGCTCGACACGACCGGCGTCGCGCCCGAACAGCGCACGCAGATCAACACGTACTCAGTCACCTTCACCGACATCGGATCGAACATCGTGATCGACGCACCGGCCAACGCCCGCAAAGTCGCCGGCCAGGGGTGACCGGGGTCAGCAGCCGATAGCCGTTACGAGAGCGTCGACGGCCGGGTCGGCGGGCCCGTCGGCGCGGCGGGCGACGACGAGCGAGCGGCGGACGAATGCGTCGCGCCCGACGCGGCGCAACTCGACGCCCGAGCGCTGCACCTGGGCCACCGGCAGCACCGTCCACCCGAGCCCGAGCGCCACCATCTGGGCCAGCACTTCGGGCTGGTGCGACTCGGCCACGATCGTGACGGGCCGCCCGGCGCGTCGCAGGGCGTCGTCGATCAGCGCCCGCGTCTGCGAGCCGACGGGATAGGTCACCCACGGGCCCCACGCGCGGGGCGCGGCGTCGACGGGGGCGTAGACAGCGAGGTCCTCGTCGAGCAGCGGCGCCACGGTAACGCCCTCGGGCACGTCGGCCGGGGCCACGCACACCACGACGTCGAGGCGCGCCGCTGTCAGGTCGCGCAGCAGCTCGCCCGACGGGCTGACCTGGAGCCGCACGTCGACGTCGGGGCGAGCGGCGCGAAACGCCGCCAAGCCCGGCGCGCAGTGGATCGTGGCCGCCGCGTCGATCATGCCGACGCGCACGGCGCCCGCGGTGCCGGCGCGGCGGCGCTGGGCCCAGCGCGCCAGATCCTGTGTGCGGGCGAGCACGGCGTGAGCGTGGTCGAGGACGGTGGCCGCCGCGGCGGTCGGCACCCGCCTCCGGCCGTCGCGTTCGAACAACACGACCCCCAACCGGCGCTCCAGCTCCGCGAGGCCCTGGCTCAGCGCGGAGGGCGTGACCCCGACCGCCGCGGCCGCGTCGCCCCACGTCGGCGCCTCGTGCACGGCGACGAAGTATTCGAGTTGCTGGACGGACAGGTTCGGCAGGTCGCGCATATTGTTTAGTGTTCCTGAACAATCGAACCGAAAGCAACACTTTCGTTTACGCTTGCCGAATGACCGCTCGCACCATCGCTCCCGCCACCGGCAAGCTCGGCGTGCTCCTGCCCGGCCTCGGCGCCGTCGCCTCCACCGTGATCGCCGGCGTGATGCAGGCCCGCCAGACCGGCGTCGCGCCCATCGGATCAATCAGCCAGATGTCGCACATCCGCCTCGGCGAGCGTGCCGAGAACCGCAACCCGTTGATCAAGGACTTCGTCCCGTTGGCCTCGCTCGACGACATCGTCTTCGGCGGCTGGGACCCGATCTCGCCCAACGCCCTCGAAGCGGCTCGCACCGCCGGCGTGCTCGAAGAGCGCGACATCGCGCCGATCTCGGGCGACCTCGAAGGCGTCGTCGCCATGGACGCGGTGTTCGACCACAACTGGGTGAGCCGCCTCAACGGCACCCGCGTCAAGTCCGGCGCCAACAAGATGGAACTGGCGCAGCAGCTGATAGACGACATCGCCCGCTTCAAGGAAGAGAACGGCTGCGACCGCCTCGTGATGGTGTGGTGCGCGTCGACCGAGGCGTACCGCGACGTCACCGCGGTCCATCAGTCGGTCGAGGCGTTCGAGGCGGGCCTCGTCGCCAACGACCCGATGATCAGCCCGAGCCAGATCTACGCCTACGCGGCGATCATGAGCCACGTCCCCTACGCCAACGGCGCGCCCAACCTCAGCTGCGACCTGCCCTGCATGCGTGAACTCGCCGACCGCGAGGGCGTGCCGATCGGCGGCAAGGACTTCAAGACCGGTCAGACGCTGATGAAGACCATCGTCGCTCCCGGCCTCAAGGCGCGCATGCTCGGTCTTCACGGGTGGTTCTCCACCAACATCCTCGGCAACCGCGATGGCGAGGTCCTCGACGACCCGGAGAACTTCCGCTCGAAGGAAGTGTCCAAGCAGGGCGTGCTCGACACCATCTTCCAGCCCGAGGAGTACCCGCAGCTCTACTCGGACATCTCCCACGTCATCCGCATCAACTACTACCCGCCCCGCGGCGACAACAAGGAGGGTTGGGACAACATCGACATTTTCGGGTGGATGGGCTACCCGATGCAGATCAAGATCGACTTCCTGTGTCGCGACTCGATCCTCGCGGCGCCGATCGTCCTCGACCTCGCCCTGTTCATGGACCTTGCCGGTCGCGCCGGCGAGAAGGGCGTGCAGGAGTGGCTCAGCTTCTATTTCAAGGCGCCGATGACGAGCGACGTCGCGCTGCTGCCCGAGCACGACATCTTCATCCAGCAGATGAAGCTCAAGAACACCCTGCGCGAGTGGATGGGCGAAGAAGCCGTCACCCACTCGGAGGCCTAACTCGGTCAGAATCGTTCGGTGCCGACTGACAACGCCGCCGCGTGGGACCGCCACTCCGCCGCGTATCAAGCCGGCGCGCAACTGCCGACCGACGTCGCCCACTACGGCCCCGACATCGGCACCGAGGCCGACTATCGCCTGCTCGGTGACCTGAAGGGCAAACGCGTTCTCGAGCTCGGCTGCGGCGGCGCGCAGTGCTCGATCGCGTTCGCCAAGCAGGGTGCCATCGCCATCGGCGTCGACTTCTCCTCCGAACAGCTCGCGTTCGCGCGGCGCCTGTGCGACCGCGAGAACGTCAAGGTCGAATTGCGCCTCGGCGACCTCGCCGATCTGGCCTTCGCCCGCGCCGAGTCGATCGATCTCGTCTTCAGCGCCTACGCCTTCGGTTATGTCGAGGACCTCGGCCGCGTGTTCCGCCAGGTCCACCGCGTGCTGCGTCCCGGCGCGCCGCTCGTGTTCTCGCTGCCGCATCCCGCCTACGACATGATCGACGACGACTCGGATCAGCCGCTGCTGATCCGTCGCTCGTATTTCGACCGCACGCCGATCGACTACGAGTGGAACGGCATCTCGTTCACCGACTACCGCCACACGATGGCCGATCTCTACATGGGACTGCTGCGGGCCAACTACCGCGTCGACGCGATCATCGAGCCCGAGCCCGTCAGCAACGCTCCCCGCAGCCAGCACTGGCGCGAGACCTACAAGTACGTGCCCCGCACCCTGATCATCCGGGCCCGCAAAGAGGGCATCTAACGCGATAAGCCGGCCCGCCACCGGGTTTTGGTCCGTCTGAGACAGAAAGACCCTTGCTGAGACGGACCAAAACCGAGGGAGGGGCTACCGCGGGGCCTTCACCCACTCGCTGAAGGCGTTGGCGAACAGCGCCGGCATGCCGCCGGTGTGCACGAACACGACCGGACCGTCGGGCAGACGACCGGTACGGGCGTAGTCGACGAAGCCCGCGGCGGCCTTGCCGGTGTACACCGGATCGAGCACGAGGCCCTCGCACGTGGCGAACAGGTGCAGCGCCTCGCGCGCCGCGTCGGTCGGCGCGCCATAGTCGGCGCCGAAGTAGTCGTGGTCGACGCGCACGTCGCCAACCGGCGCGGCGCGTCCCGCCAGCGCGGCGCAGGCCGCGGCCTCGCGGGGCACGACGTCGTCGAGGTCCGGGCGGGTCCCGACGTCGAATCCCACGACGCGCCCGTGATCGCCGAGCCCGGCGACGAGCCCGGCGTGTGTGCCGCCCGAGCCGTCGGCCGTGATCGTCAACGCCGGCGCCTCGCCGAGCTGATCAACGATTTCGTCGGCGGCGGCCAAGTAGCCCAGCGCACCCAACGGCGTCGCCCCGCCGATCGGGATTTGGTACGGGACGCGGCCCGCAGCGCGCTGCTCGTCGCACACCGCGGCGATGCGTTCCTCCAGCGGGTAGTACGCGAGTGGTCCGGCCCACACGAATTCGGGGGCGAGGATGTGGTCGAGCACGACGTTGCCCGACGGCGTCTTCGGCTCGGCGCTCGACAACACGGCGACGGCGTGCAGACCGAGGCGATTCGCCGCCGCGATCGTCATCCGGACGTGGTTGCTCTGGCGTCCACCGCCGGTGACGAGCGTGTCGGCGCCCGCGGCCAGCGCGTCGGCGCACAGATAGTCGAGCTTGCGCGCCTTGTTGCCACCGCCGGCGAGTCCGGTGCAGTCGTCGCGCTTCACGAACAATCGCCCGGCGGGCAAACCGAGCGAAGCGGCGAGCCGGTCCATCGGCTCGAGCGGCGTCGGGCGGTGCGATAGGGCCACGGGTTCGATCACCCAGGCAAGATACGCCCGTGCCTCTCCCCCTCACACCGGCGCTGCGAGCCCTCGCCGACGCGGCCACCGCTGCTCTCGACGCCGACCTGCCGAACGAGCGGGCGCGCTGCGATGCGATGCACGCCGCCATGGCCGCGCTGCTCGCCAGCGGCGACGTACCCGCGGACGCGTGCGCGTCGCTCGACGGCGACGCCGTGGGCAACCTGCTCTACGCCGATCCGGCCGGGCGCTTCCACATCCTCGCCGTCGTGTTTCCCGAAGGCACGTCGTCGGGCGTGCACCACCACGGCTGTTGGGGCGTCATCGGTTATCTGCGCGGCGGCGACGAGGAGACGCGCTACTCCGGCGACGACGCGCCGCACGCCGGCGACGACGCTGAGCTCGCCGAGGTGTCACGCCACGTGTGGCACCAGGGCGACATCACCTACCTCCTGCCCGACGAAGGCGACGGCTGGCACCGCGTGCGCAACCCCGGCCCCGGCGACGGCGTCAGCATTCACGTGCTGTGCATGACGCCGAGCGATCACCCGCACCTGTTCTGGGACCGCACGACGAAGCACATCGCCGGCTACCCCTTCGTCGAGGTCGCGCCCGACCGCTGGCAGGCGACGATCGCTACGAGCGAGTAGCCCACCACTCGTCGAGGCGGCGGTAGGCCTCCTCCTCGCCGAGCGGGCCGTGCTCGAGCCGCAGCTCGAGCAGGAACGCCAGCGCATCGCCGACGGCGCGCGACGGCTTGATGCCGAGGTGTTCCATCACCTGCACCCCGTCGAGGTCGGGACGGATGGCGTCGAGCTCTTCTTGGGTCCGCAGCCGTTCGATCTCGCGCTCGAGCGTGTCCATCCGATCCGACAGCCGCTTCGCCTTGGCCTCGTTGCGAGTCGTGCAGTCGGCGCGCGTCAACGCGTTGAGCCGGTCGAGCAGCGGCCCGGCGTCGCGCACGTAGCGACGGATCGCCGAGTCCGTCCACCCCATCGCATAGGTGTGGAAGCGCAGGTGGAGTTCGACGAGTTTCACCACGGCCTCGAGGTCGTCGGTCGGCCAGCGCAGCGCCATCAGTCGCTTGCGCGCCATGCGGGCGCCGACGACTTCGTGATGATGGAACGACACGCCCTTGTCGGAGAACTGGCGCGTCGCCGGCTTGCCGACGTCGTGGAGCAGGGCGCTCATGCGCAGGATCAGGTCGGGCCGCGTGTTGTTGACCACCGCGATCGTGTGCGCCAGCACGTCCTTGTGCCGGTGGATCGGATCCTGCTCGACCGCCAGTGCCGGCAACTCCGGCAAGAAGACGTCGGCCAAGCCCGTCTGCACGACGAACCACAACCCCGCTGACGGATCGTCGAGCACGAGCAGCTTGTTGAACTCGTCGCGGATCCGTTCGGCGGAAACGATCTCGAGTCGCGGTGCCATCTCTTTCACGGCGGCGACGAGGTCGTCGTCGGGCACGAGGCCATAGCCCGCGATGAAACGCGCGGCGCGCAACATGCGCAGCGGATCGTCGCTGAAGGACTCCTCGGGCGACAGCGGCGTGCGCAACCGTCCGGCGGCGAGATCGAGCAGCCCGTCGAACGGGTCGATCACTTCGACGACCTCGCTGGGCTGGCTCGGCAGCTTCAGCGCCATGGCGTTGACGGTGAAGTCGCGCCGCGCCAGGTCGGCCTCGACATCGGTGGCGAACGCGACGTCCGGCTTGCGCGAATCCGGGTGATACGCCTCGGCGCGGTGGGTCGTGATTTCGTAGGACCGATCGCCCTTTTTCGCCCCGATCGTGCCGAAACGCTTGCCCTGCGTCCACACGGCGTCGGCCCACTTGGCCACGATCTTCTCGGTCTGGTCCGGCAGCGCGTCGGTGGTGAAGTCGAGGTCCTCGGTGTCGTCGAGGCGATTGACGATCGCGTCGCGCACCACCCCGCCGACGAGGTACAGGTTGCACCCGGCGTCGGCGAAGCGCTGGGCGAGGTCGGCTGTAGCCGCGACAAGGCCTTCCAGCCGCTCGGGAATCACCTATCCACCGTATTCTCAGCGCCGGTGACAACCGCGCTCGTAACCGACGGCCCCGAGCGCGCCCGCATTGGGCCCTGGCACGGCGACCCTACGGTCGGCTGCGTCACACCCGCACCGGGCTCGCCGCCGGTGTCGGCGCGGCTGGTGCACAAATGCCTCGACCAGCTGGCGCGCCTCGGCTTTCGCGAAGCCGTCACCGCCGCGATGCCGCCCCAGGAATCGGCCGGCTTCGTCGCCGCGGGATTCCGTGAGTCCGAGCGGCTGCATCTCCTCGAACGTCGCGTGACGGCGCGCGACCGCGACCCCATCGCCATCCCCGACGGCACGACACTGCGCCGAGCACGGCGCGCCGATATCGAGAGCGTCTTGCGCGTCGACTCCCGCTCGTTCGGTGCGTTCTGGCGCCTCGACGCCGACGGAGTGAACGACGCCCGCACCGCCACCACCTATGCCCGCTATCGCGTCGCGCGCGCCGACGGCGCCGTCGTCGGTTATGCCATCACCGGACGCCAAGGTCGCGCCGGCTACCTCCAGCGCCTTGCCGTCGACCCTGACCACCGCGGCGGCGGCATCGGCAGCGCGCTCGTGCTCGACGGCATCAACTGGCTGGCGCGCTGGCGCGCCATCACGGTCGTGGTGAACACCCAGGAGAGCAACGCCACCGCGCTCGCGCTCTACGAATCCCTCGGATTTACGCGCAAACCCGACGGACTGACCGTGTGGTCGACGCGCCTCGACGCGTGAGCGGCCACCGCCGCCTCGCGCCGCGCCTGCTGCTCGTCCTCGGCGCCGTGCTCGGAGGCGTGATGGTCGCGCCCGCGCCCAGCCGGGCGGCAACGGCGAAGACCACGGTCCAATCGTTGGTGCTCCAGAGCCAGACGCCCTGGGTCGGCGCCGGCGGGACCTTCGAGATCCGTATCGCGCCGCCCGCGCCTCAGCGCGACGCGGCCGACGACCTCGAATACGCGGTGTCCGTACACCCGGCGTCGCCGACGCGCAGTGCGTTCACCAACACGCTCACGAGCCGGCCGACGTCCGCCCCTCTAGCGGTCGTGACGACGCCCATGACCGACGCGTCTACCGACGCCGACGGCGCCGTCACCCTTGACGTGGGCGTGCAGGACCCGACGCAGCCCCGCGACCGCACGCGCATCAACCTCCGGGGCGCCGGCGTCTATCCCGTGGCCGTCGAGCTGCGCACCGTGGACGGCGCCGTGCGGGCGCGCCTGCTCACGCACCTGATCTTCGTGCCCGAGACCCCGACGGGCCCGAAGCTCGCCGTGGGCGTCGTCGTGCCCATACGCGCCCCGGTCGCCCTCCAGCCTGATGGCACCGACGCGGTCAACCCACGCGACGTTGCGTCCATCGTCGGCGTGGCGCGGGCGTTGGCGACGCTACCGAGCGCCGGCGTGTTGCTCTCACCCGCACCCGAAACGCTGGCGGCGCTAATGCGGCGTGACACGGCACCGGCCCGTGACGCCGAAGAAGCGCTGCAGGCGCTGGCTCCGACGCACACCATCGTGCCGGCGCCGTTCATGCCGACCGTGGCCGCCGCGACGTCGGATGCCGACCGCGTCGCGTCACGTGATCGCGGCCGCGCCCTCATCGCTGCCACGTTCGGCTCGACCTCCCTCGCCGACTTCGCGTTGGTCGACGACCCCGCGGACGATCGCGTCGCCGGCGAACTACCCAAGCGCCTCGTCGTGCGCGACGACGTGCTGGTGCCGTCGCCGACCCGCCTGACGACAGCCGAACCGATCGCAGTGCGCCACAGCGGCAGTCGCCTCACCACGCCGGCGCTGCTCGCCGATGCCGGCCTCGCGGCCCACCTCCAGAACGGCGCGTCGCCCGTCCTCGCCGCCCAGCACCTCCTGGCCGACCTCGCCACCATCTACTTCGACAGCCCCGGCCGTTTCCGCTCCGTCATCGTGGTGCCGCCGACGACGTGGCGGGCCGACGTGCGCGTGCTGACGCCGTTGCTCGCGGGCTTGAACTCCAGCCCAATCCTGGAGGCTGCCGGCACCGATCGCCTGTTCGAGTTGGCCACGAAGAAGACGGTGCCGCACACGCGCACGCTCCTCACCTCCGCGGCGGCGCCGAGTTTGCCGCGCGCGCTGACGACGACGCGGCACACGATCGACTCGCTGCGCACCGTGATGGCGGACGCGCCCGACGCCCTGCAGTCCTTCGACGACCGCCTCTTCATCGCCGAGTCGACGGTGCTCACCACCGCGCAGCGCCGGAGCTACGTCGACGGCCTCGCCGACGCCGTCGCCGACGAGCGCCACAAGTTCCAACTCCCGACGGGCGGCTCACTCACCCTCACGGCCCGCCGCGGCACCATCCCGATCACCGTGCGCTCGACGGCGGACTATCCGGCGCGCGTCCTGCTCGAGGTCGCCAGCGACCGGCTCCGGTTTCCCGGCGGAGCGACGCGCCACATCCAGCTGACCCGCCACGACACGACGGAGCGCTTTGCCGTGCAGACGCTCGGATCGGGCGCGTTCCCACTCCGGATCCTGCTGAAGTCGCCCGACGGCAAGGTACTGCTCAGCCAAACCCGCCTGACGGTGCGCTCTACGAACGCGTCGGGCGTCGGCATCGGCCTCTCCGTCGGCGCCGGCCTTTTCTTGATCATCTGGTGGTACCGGCACTCCGTTCGCCGGAGAAAGCAGCAGTTACGGTTTGACGCGTCGGCGGGTCCAACCCGTTGACCTTGTGGAGAGGACCCCATGCCAGGCATTCGTATCGTTACCGACAGCGCTTGTGACCTGCCGCCGGCCACCGCCGAGCAGCACGGCATCACGATCGTGCCGCTCACCGTTCGCATCTCCGACACCGAATACGTCGATCGCCGCGACCTGACACCCGACGAGTTCTGGCGCAAGTCCACGGACGCGAAGCAGCTTCCCGAAACCGCGGCGCCCTCCCCCGGCGCGTTCGAGCAGGCCTACCGCGACCTGGCGGCGCAGGGCGCCACGGGCGTCGTCTGCGTGACGATCTCGTCGGAGTTGTCAGCCACCTTCCAGTCGGCGCAGCTCGGCGCCGACGCGGTGAAAGACACGATTCCCGTGCGGGTCATCGACAGCCGCACCGTCACGATCGCGCAAGGACTTCTCGCCATTGCGGGTGCGGAAGCGGCCGCAGCGGGTAAGGGCATTGACGACGTGACCGCTGTCATCGAAGCGAAGATTCCGCACATGCGGGTGTTCGCCGCCCTCGACACACTGGAGAACCTCAAGAAGGGCGGACGAATCGGCGCGGCGCGCGCCGCACTCGGTTCGATGCTCAACATCAAGCCGCTCATCCAGGTCGAGAACGGGGCGGTGGGCGAAGCCGGCAAGCAGCGCACCCGCAGCCGCTCACTTGACCAGCTGATCGAGTTGGCCAAGGAGAACGGCGCCGCCAACGCGAAGTCGCTCGCAGTCATGCACGGCCAGGCACCCGACCTCGACGGGTTCGTCGACAAATTGTGTGCGGCCCTCGGGCGCTCACGCGACGACATCCTCATCGGCGACATCGGCTCGGTCGTCGGCACCCACACCGGAGCGCGCGTCATCGGTATCGCCTACGACGCCGCCGAGGCGTAGAGGAGCGATCGCGACCCGGTGACCAACGACGCGACCATCGTCTCGGGGCGACGGGTCGCAGAGCGCTACCGCCTCGCCGACCCGCGTCCGGACGGCACGTGGACGGCGGTGGACGAAACGCTGCGGCGCACCGTCGTCGTGCACCTGTTGCCGAGCGACGCCGACCCCGCGGCCAAGGAGCACTTCACCGCCGAAGCCCGCTCGCTGGCGCGCCTGAATCACCGCAACATCCTGTGCACCTATGACACCGGCGTCGACGGGGACGGCACGAGCTACCGCGTCGACGAACTCGCGGCCGGCGGTGCCCTCGACCTCGACGCCGTCGGCGACGACCACCGCGTTTCCCTGGCGTTGCAGATCACCCAGGCCGTGGCCGACGCCCACGACGCCGGGCTCGCGCACGGCGCGCTCGGCTCCTCGAGCGTGCTCGTCGACGACACCGGTCGCGTTCAGCTGCGCGGGCTGCGCCTACCCGCCGCCGACGAGTTCGACGCGGCCAAGCAGGCCGACATCGCCGCGCTCACCGACCTGATCATCGGCTTGGCACCGGCACACGCGTCGCCGTTGCGCGACGCCGCCGTGCAGTGGCGCAGCCACCAGCCCGACTCGGCGCGCACGATGTTCGAAGACGTCGCCGCCATCCCCGACGAGGTGCACGCCACCATCCCGCCGCCGTCAAGAGCCCCCGCGACCGGCGTGCCCCAGCCGCGCTCGCGCCGCGGCCAGTTCGTCTTCACCACCGTCATCGTCGGCCTCGTCATCGCCGCGATCGTCATCGCCGTCGTGGTGCCGAGCCGTAAGTCGGCGAACGACTTCCAGGGTGCGCTCGTGCCGATCCACGTCACCGCCAAGTCGTTCGACCCCGAAGCCAAGCCGCCCACCGAGAACGACGCGCTGGCGCACTTCGCGGTGGACGGCAGCACGGCGACGTTGTGGAAGACCGAGCTGTACCACTCGGCGTCGTTCGGCAACCTGAAGTCGGGCGTGGGCCTCGTCCTCACCGCGGAGGGCACCAACGAGTTCGACACCATCACCTTGACCAGCCCGTCGCGGGGTTGGACGGTCGAGGTGTACGCCGCCGCCCAGCCGTCATCGACTCTCGGCGGCTGGGGTCGCGCCCGCGCGTCGCGCAAGGTGGAGACGAGCTCGACGACCCTGTCGCTCAACGGCACGCCCGGCGGGGCCGTGCTCGTGTGGATCACCGACCTCGGGCCGGCCCGCCAGGTCCGTATCAGCGAAGCGACGGTGCGGGGCCGGGTCCCGAAGTGACCGACCGCCCCGACGACGCGGACGTCGAGTCCGCGTTGGCGGGCGACACTGGTGCCCTCGACCGCCTGCTGCGGGCCCATTACGACCGGCTCTTCGCCGTGTGCCGCCGCCTCACCGGCAACGACGCCGACGCCGCCGACGCGTGCCAGGAAGCGCTCATCGCCATCGTGCGCAACCTGCACAAGTTCGATCGCCGCAGCCGCTTCGGCACCTGGGCCTACCGCATCGCGGTCAACGCCAGTCTCGACGAGTTGCGCCGCCGGCGGCGTCGCCCGGCCACTTCGGAGCTCGGCCGCGTTGACCGCGACCGCCTCCCCTACCGACCCGACGGCGCCGCCGACGTCGTGGACCGCCTCGCCCTCGACGCCGCCCTCGCCGCTCTCTCACCCGAGTTCCGGGCCGCCGTTGTCCTGCGCGACGTCGCCGGCCTCGACTACGCCGAGATCGCCCAGGCGCTCGACATCCCACCCGGGACGGTCCGCAGCCGCATCGCCCGCGGGCGCGCCGCGCTCGCCGACACGCTCCGGGAACCAACCCGGCCGCGTCGGACGTCTAAGGAGCAGCAATGAGCCACCCCTCTGACGAGATCCTGAGCGCGCGCCTCGACGGCGAAGCGGTCGCCGCGGCCGACGGCGCCCACATCGACGGCTGCGCCGCCTGCCGCACGCGTCTCGACGAGCTGCGCGCCGTGACCGTGGCGCTGCGGGCGCCGATGCTGCCGCCCGCCCGCCTGCGCGAGGCAGCGGTGGCCTCCGCACTCGTCGAGACGACCGGTGCGCGCGCCGCCGTGCGCCGCCGCCTGGCGAGGCGCCGGCCGCCTGCGACGCGACCGGCGCGTCCCACGCGGCACACGAACGCCGCGTCGGCGGCCGCCGCGCTTGCTGTCGCTGTCGGAGTTGGCGGCTGGCTCGTCAGCCAGAGCGGTAACTCGCCGGCGACCACCACGAACGCCCGCCGGGCGGCGCTGGCGCCGATCGTCAGCGGCCCGCGCGCCGAGTCGGCCAATCCGACACTGGCGAACTCGACGCGGGCCGCCGGGTCGAGGAGCGCCTCGGCGGCCGCCGAGGCGCAGCCCAAGAGCACCACGTTCTTCGACGCCGGAGCCATCGGGGAGTACAACCAACTCGCCGCCATCATCGACAAGGCCAAGGCCGACCTGAGCGCGTCGATTGCGGACGCGCGCGCCGCAGCCGAGGCACCGTGCCCGCCGCCGGCCGGCGAGACAATCGAATGGCACGCGTCGCTTACCTACCGCGGCGTCGCCGCCTTTGCCCGCGTCGTACGGTCTACGAGTTCGGTTCGGGTTCTTGAGGTTCTGGACCAAGCAGACTGCGCATTGGTCGAGAGCCAAACGATCTGACCCACCAGGCCGCGCTCACCAGCGCGCAGAACGAACCGACCCAGCGCATGCCGGCGACGCGACCGAGTCCGTCGCCGGCGTCGATGTAAGCGGCCCACGTCAGACCGACGAACGCGGCGACACCGGCCACGCCCACGAGCACCCAGTCGCTCGTCTTGCCGACGGTGATGGCCGCCTCGGCGACCGCGAGGCCGAACAACACGCCGGCGACGAGCGCCATCACGCCGAGTAACTGGTACTCGCCCATGATGAGACCGCCGAGAGCGGCGACGGCGACAGCAGCGATGGAACCAAGGACTACGCGCACCGAACGGGAGGGTAGCGTCACCGCTCGTGACCGACTCTTCAGTCCGCAAGGACGACTGGGTTACGCAGCTGCTCGACAAGCTCGACGGGTTCATCGAATTCGTTCGCTCGAAGACGACCGAGCCGTTGGCGAAAGTGGCGCGCTATGTGGTGTACCTCGCGCTGTTCGCCGTCGTCGGTGTCGCGCTCCTCACGCTGCTCGTGATCCTGCTCATCCGCGGCGTTGCCTACATCCCAGGCCCGATGTGGACCGGCTATGCCGGAGTCTCCCTGGTGTTTCTGCTGTTTGGAACGTTCTTCTGGCGAAAGGCGATTCGGGCAACCCGATGACTGCACACCGCAACGTCGTGATCGTGGGTTCGGGGCCGGCGGGGCTCACGGCGGCGATCTACACCGCCCGGGCAAACCTGGCACCCCTCGTCATCGAAGGCGAACCGTCTTCGGACAGCGATCAGCCCGGTGGCCAGCTCATGCTGACCACCGAAGTCGAGAACTTCCCGGGATTCCCTGACGGGATCATGGGTCCCGAGTTGATGCAGAACTGCCGGCTTCAGGCCGAGAAGTTCGGCGCCGAGTTCCTCACCGCCAAGGTGACCAAGATCGACGTCAGCCAGCGACCATTCACGATCGAAACGACCGTCGGTGAGACGTTCAGCGCGGATGCCGTCATCGTGGCGACGGGCGCACGCTCGCTCATGCTCGGTCTCGAGGCCGAAAAGCGCCTCCTCGGCTACGGCCTGTCCACCTGCGCCACCTGCGACGGGTTCTTCCACCGGGGGTTCGAGGTGGCGGTGGTCGGCGGCGGCGACTCGGCGCTCGAAGAGGCGATGTTCCTCTCGAAGTTCGCCACCAAGGTCCACGTCATCCACCGTCGCGATCAGCTGCGGGCCTCCAAGATCATGGCCGACCGCGCCCAGGCCAACGAGAAGCTGTCGTTCATCTGGGACACCGTCGTCACCGACCTCGTCGGGGAAACCACTCTCGAAGCCGCGCAGCTCAAGAACATCAAGACGGGCGAAGAGTCCACGCTGCCGATCCACGGCCTGTTCGTCGCCATCGGCCACGTGCCCAACACCGACGTTTTCGTCGGCTTTCTCGACCACGACGACACCGGCTACCTCAAGACGATCGGCAGCTCGACGTTCACCAATGTCGAGGGCATCTTCGCCTGTGGCGACGTCCAGGACCACGTGTACCGCCAGGCGATTACCGCCGCGGGCTCGGGCTGCATGGCCGCCATCGACTGCGAACGCTGGCTGGAGTCCCAGCACTAGCGGAATACCGCGCGTAGCCGAGTCGTTTCACACCCTCGCGGGTACGATCGTCGTACCGCCTCAGGAGGAAACCGTGTCCGACAACCTGCTCACGCTCACCGATTCCAACTTCGACGAGACGTTGGTCGGCGCCGACACCCCGGTGTTGGTCGACTTTTGGGCCGAGTGGTGCGGGCCGTGCAAGACGATCGCCCCCGTCCTCGAGCAAATCGCCACTGAGCGCGCCGACCAGCTCAAGATCGGCAAGCTCAATGTCGACGACAACCTGGCCACCCAGGCGCGCTTCGACGTCATGAGCATCCCGACGCTGATCCTGTTCAAGGGCGGCGAGCCGATCCTCCGGCTCGTCGGCGCCAAGGGCAAGGGCCAGCTCCTCGAGGAACTCGACCGGTACCTCTGAACTGGGATTCTGAACTCCCTCTGACGCTCGGGGCCAAGGGCCCCGCAGTCGAAGACCTGCAACGCCGCCTCCTCGCGCTCGGTTTTCCCGTGACGCTGGAAGACGGCGTGTTCGGCGCCGAGACGGCCGAGGCCCTGCGCGCCTTTCAACGCAGCTGTGGCCTCGAGGCCGACGGCGTGTGCCATCGTTCGACCTGGTCACGGCTGGTGGAAGCCGGCTATCGACCCGGCGACCGCCTGCTGTATCTGCGCACGCCGTACCTGCGCGGCGACGACGTCGTGGACCTGCAGCGACGCCTCAACGCGCTCGGTTTCGACGCCGGGCGTGTCGACGGCATCTTCGGCGCCGACACCGATCGAGCGCTGCGCGGCTTCCAACGCAACGCCGGCTTGTCCGTCGACGGCATCTGCGGGCAAAAGACCCAGCTCATGCTGCAACGGTTGCGCTCGAAGGGGCCCGAATCCGATCCCGCCGCGGTGCGCGAGGCGGTGCGCCTGGCGAACGCGCCGGCGACGCTCCAGGGGCGGCGGGTCGCGCTCGGCGAGCGCGGCGGCACTGCGCCCTTCCTCCGGGAGGTGCAGCACCGGCTGACGGCGTACGGCGCCATCGTAACACTATTATCGCATCCGGACGATGCGATCCTGGCGGCGCAGGCCAACGCGGCCGGAGCGGAGGTCTACCTCGGTATCGCGCTGGCGCCTGCCGGCCACGCCTGCCGCGCCGCGTACTGGGGAGCGCACGGCAGCGTCTCACCTGCCGGTCGCCGGCTCGCGGGCCTACTGCTCGACGAGCTGTCGATTTCGGGCGCCGGCACCGACGGGGCACCCGTGCCGATGGCCACCCCGATCCTGCGCGAAACCCGCATGCCGGCGGTGTCGCTCGAACTCGGACCGCCCCGGTTTGTCGTAGAACGCGCTGCGATCGCGGCCGAAGCCATTGGTCGAGGCCTGAGTCGCTGGGCCGACGGGCCTTGTCTCGATCTTTCCTAGAGACTTGAGACCACGGTCAAGTTAGCCACAGAGTTCTGCACAGCCTGGGGAAACTCGATTGGTGCAGGTTCAACTCTCAAGCAAGGCGGCGTTTACGGCCAGTTCAGGCACGTTTACCCGGCAGATGGCTCCGTAATCCGGCGATAAATCCGCTCGAGGTCCTCGAGGTCGGCGAACTCGATGACGACGCGGCCCTTGTTCTTTCCCATGTCCACCGCGACCTTGGTGTCGAGCAATTCGGCCAGCAACTCCTCGAGTTCCCGGAAGCCGGGCGGCCGTAGCCGACGACTCGCCGCCGTGGGTGCGGCATCGGGTGTCGCGGCCGGACTCTCGGCCTCGGTGTCTGCGTGATCGCGTTGCTGCTGGTTGACTCGCTCACGTACTGCGTCCTCGACGGCGCGCACGCTGAGCGACTCGGCGATCGCCCGCTTCGCCAGCGCTTCTTGAAACGACCGGTCTGGCGTGCCGAGCAGGGCCCGGGCGTGACCCGCCGCCAGCTGGCCGTCGGCGACCATGCGCTGCACGCTCGGCGGCAGCTGGAAGAGGCGAAGCGTGTTGGTGATCGCGGCGCGACTTTTCCCGATGCGCGTGGCCAACTCGTCGTGGGTGAGATGGAAATCCTCGATGAGCTGCTGATACGCCGCGGCTTCTTCCAGAGGGTTGAGGTCTTGCCTGTGGAGATTCTCCACGAGTGCCTGCTCCAGCGAGTGCGTATCACTCGTGGTTTTGACGATGGCGGGAATCGAGACGAGCCCGGCGCGCTTGGCCGCACGCCACCGCCGCTCGCCCGCGATCAGCTCATAGCGCCCGCCTTCGCCCTCGCGCACCAGGATCGGTTGCAGCACGCCCAGCTCGCGCACCGACGCGGTCAACGACGCCAGCATTTCCTCGTCGAAGTGCTTGCGGGGCTGGAGCCGGTTGGGCTCCACGTGGTCGACAGCGACGTCGATGAGGCTGGCGCCCCGGTCGACGGTGACATCGGTAGGAATGAGTGCCGAGAGACCTCGGCCGAGCCCGCTAGGGCGCGCCACCACTGACCTCCTTCGCCAACTCCCGGTACGCCACCGCGCCCCGGGACGTCGGATCGAACGTAAGAATCGGTTGCCCGAACGACGGTGCCTCCGAAAGCCGCACCGTGCGGGGGATCACCATGCGGCAGACCTTTTCGCCGAAGTGGGTGCGCACTTCCTCGGCTACCTGCTCGGCCAACTTTGTACGGGAATCGTACATAGTAAGGACGATCGCACTGACTTCGAGCGTCGGATTGAGGTTGCCCGTCACCAGATTGACGTTCTTCAGCAGCTGCCCGAGACCCTCCAGGGCGTAGTACTCGCACTGGATCGGTACCAGCACCTCCCCCGCCGCTGCCAGGCCATTTACCGTGATCAGACCCAACGACGGCGGGCAGTCGATGATCGTGTAGTCGAACGAATCGTCCAACGCCTCGATCGCTCGCCGCAGCCGCAACTCGCGACTGAACGCAGGCACGAGTTCGATATCGGCGCCGGCAAGGTCGATCGTCGCCGGGGCGACGAACAGGTTGCGGACGGCCGTGGGTTCGACGCAGTCATCGAGCGATACGTCGTGCAGGAGCACGTCGTAGACCGAGTGCTCCAGGTTGCGCTGGTTGATACCGAGCCCCGTCGTGGCGTTGCCCTGTGGGTCGAGGTCGATGATGAGCACGCGAAAGCCCAGCTCAGCGAGCCCGGCACCGAGATTGACGGTCGTCGTGGTCTTGCCGACGCCGCCCTTTTGGTTGGCGACGGCGATCACGCGGGGGAGCGGCCGCAACGAGGACGGATGCGCCTTGCGCACCGGGGCGGTCACCTCGGCCGCGACCGGTTCCGCCACCGCCTCTACGGCCGGCGGCGCCAAGTTGGCGGCCGCCTCTTCGACGATCTCGGAGACCGAGGGCGGATCCGGCACCGGAGCGGGCGCCGGTTCGGCGGTTACGGGTTCGGTGACCACCGACTCGGGCAGTTCGATCACGTCGGCCATCTCGTCACCAACGGCAGGCCCGGCTTCAGAGGCTCCGTCGTCCTCTGATTCTGCGGGCGCCTCGGCGATCTCTTCTGGCGGCCCTTCCGGCGGTGGCGGTGGCGGTGGGGGCTCGGGCGACGCGCCGCGCAGCCGATCGAAGATCGCCTGGCCACGGCGGAGGATGTCTGGCTCGGGCGAACTCATGCCCGCCCATGCTCGCCCGCGAAACCCTCTACGTCAAGCACCTACTCGGACGCCCCATCCGCCAATGATCCACGTGGAACGTCTTTTCCACAGGAATAACCAGGGCTTTCGCTAGAAGAGCGGACGCTTGGCCGCAACTCCTGTCCTTCGCGGGAACTTCGCCGGGCACGGTTCGACCTGCTCTAGGAGCTGCAGGGTCGTGCCCTCGGTGGCGAGGACGCGCCCGCGTCGCATTCCGAGCTGGGCGAGTCCTGCGGCCGGCCAGCGCTCGGGCGCTCCCCCGGGTGGCTCGGCGATGACCGCCACGCCGCCCACCCGCAGCAGCGGCGCGGCGTACTCAGCGGCAACAGCGGGGGCGGCGAGCGAGCGGGCGACGACGGCGTCGGCGCCGGCCCGCCAGCCGGTTTCGGCCGCCAGTTCCTCGGCGCGGCCCTCCACGACCTCGGCGTGCACGCCGAGGTCCTCGACGGCCCACCGCACGAAGGCGATGCGCTTCGCCATGGCGTCGATCAAGACCCAGCGCAGATCGGATCGCCACGTCGCCAGCGGCAACCCGGGCACGCCACCTCCGGTGCCGAGATCCAGCACCGTGCCACCGGCGGGCAGCGCCGCGAGATACGCCCGCGCCTGCTCGATGTGCGCAGCCACCGGTCCGGGGCCGAGAAAGCCCAGCTCACGGGCCCGTTCGAGGACCCGCAGGAGGTCGGTGTCAGCCAACCGCGACGGGCTTGACGATCACCCGGCGGCGAGGCTCCTCGCCCTCCGAGCCCGTCTCGATGCCCTCGACGCCGTTGAGGACATCGTGGACCACCTTGCGGTCCGCCGGCGGCATCGGGTCGAGGCGCACGGCCACCCCGCCTGACTTCACCTGATCGGCGACCTGAAGGGCGAACTTTTCGAGTGCCGCCCGGCGCTTGACCCGGTATTCGGCCACGTCGACGATCACCCAGCCCTCGCGCATCCCCGTCTCACGCAGCACCACCGTCCGCGTCAGGTCCTGGATCGCCTGCAGCGTTGCGCCCCGAGGGCCGACCAGTAATCCCAGATCAGCGCCATCGACGGCGACTTCGACCGCCGACTCGTTGACCGAGCGCACGGCAACGGTCGCCTCGAGGCTGAAGGCGTCGACAAGACCCTTCAGAAACTCAACGGCAACTGCACCCTGCTGTTCCAACGCCTCCACCGACACGGGCTCTCCTCGAGTTTCTTCGTCGTCCGACCGTCGTGGCCGGCGTTCACCATCGCCCCCAGTACCGCCGCGGCCGCCCCGGCCGCGGCCCCCGCGACGCCGGTTTCGGGCACCGCCCTCGCCGCTGCTACCGCTCGCGGGAGCCTCGCCGACCGCACTGACCTGGGCAATCGCCTCCGCGACCGCCGGATCAGTGGCACCGTTGCGGCCTCCACCACGCTGGGCGGGTGCCGTTTCTTCCTCCGCGGTCGCGGTCGCCGTGCCGCGCTCGCCGCGGCCGCCACCGCGTTCGGGGCGCGCCCGGCGCCGGCCGCCGTCCTTCGAGCGCGGCGCAGTCGGGCGGACGCGCGCCCGCACCCGGGCCTCGCCCCGCACGCGACCGAACAATCCGGCCTTTGGCTCTTCGAGGACTTCGAACTCGGCTTCGTCGACGTCGACGCCAAGCTGGTCAAGAGCCAATTCCTTGGCTTCCTCAATCGTTTTCGCGGTGATTTCGACCCATTCCACGGGAGTCTCCTACCGCTTCTTCTTCGATCGCTTGCGCGCTTGGCCTGGTCGCCCTGGTTGCGTGACGCGTCCACTCGCCGGCCGGGTCTGGCCCTTGGGACCACCGGAAGCGCCGTTGCTCGGGCTCTTGCCGTTCGCGTCAGTGCTCGCACGCGAACCCCCGAACAACGACCGGCGGGGCGCCGGCGCCGCCGGCGGCTCGGACGCTGAACGGCTCTGCGCCTCGCGCACCTCTTCCATGTGGGCCTTGAGGTGCGGGTCGTACTTGTACATCAGGCCCTGCTGTGCCACGCGGAACAGGTTCGAGATCAGGAAGTACAGGGTGACGCCGCCCGGCAGCTGCAACGAGATCAGACCGGAGAACAGCGGCATGATGCGATTCATCGTCTGCATCTGCTGGCCCATCTGATTGTTCTGCATCGCGTTCGCGGGCTGGCGGGCCTGCATTTGGCGCAGCTGGTAGTACGAGGAAACGACGACGAGCACGATGAGCAGGTACAACACCGGGGCGCCGCGGCCAGCGTGTGTCGGAATGGCGCCGAAGTCGACGCCGAAGGACTTCATCTTGCCGCCGCTCTTCTCGAGGGCCTGGTACAGCGCGGTGTTGTGGCCGATGTAGGACGGGGTACCGGTCACGCACTTGTTCTTGACCACCTGGCCGACGCATTTGGCCCCCGCCTTGAGGGTGACGGAGTGCGTCTTCACCAGGCCGCGCAACACGCGGAACATCACGAGCAGCACCGGGAACTGGAGCAACATCGGCAGGCACCCGCCGACCGGGTTGATCTGGTGCTCCTTGTAGAAGGCCATCATGGCCTCGTTCTGCGCCTGCCGGTCCCCCTTGTGCATCTCTTGGATGCGCTTCATTTCCGGCTGCAGCTTCTGCATCCGCAGCATGCTGCGGGTGCCCTTGAGCATGAACGGCGTCAGGACACCCATCACTGCGAGGGTCAGCAGCGTGATCGCCACCGCATAGTTCGGGATTAAGTCGTAGAAGAAGGCCAGGACACCGGCCAGCAGAGAGAACACGGGTTTCCTTGTGAGTTAGTCGGGGACGGGGTCCCAGCCGTGGCCCCCCCAGGGGGCACAGCGGGCGAGCCGTTTCGCCGTCAGCCAGGAGCCTCGGGCGGCGCCGTGACGCTCGAGGGCTTCGACTGCGTAATGCGAGCAGCTCGGGGAGTAACGACAATGCGGGCGACGGCCGGCGCTGAGGCCCTGATAGACCCGGATGCCACCGCGCAGGACGCGGGCCGTCCGGCTCATCGGCCGCCATCCTGGAGAGCCGTAATAGCGTTATTTACCGCCAGCTCGAGGTCCGTGAACGGCGCGTGCTCCGTCGAGGCGTCGGGGATGATCAGGTAGAAACCGCTGGTCATGCGGGTAGTTGCCTGGGTGACGGCGGCGCGCAGCCGGCGGCGAATGCGGTTGCGAACCACCGCGTTGCCCGTTCGCTTGCTGATGGCGTACCCCACGGCCGGAAGCCCAGGCGCGGCGAAGTACCGCACGCGGAGGGGACCGCTGCGCACCGTGCGGCCACGGTGGGCGAGATCAGCGAACGCGCGCCGGCCCCGAAGTCGAGCGGCAGTCGGCATGACGCCGAGCCGTCGCTAGGCGGAGAGCTTGGCGCGGCCCTTGCGGCGGCGCGCGGCGAGGATGGCGCGTCCGGCGCGAGTGGACATCCGGTGCCGGAAACCGTGGCGCTTGGCGCGCTTCTGAGCGTTTGGCTGATAGGGGCGCTTCATAGGGGATCCTTGGTTTGGAAAGATCGGCCGACCGGCGATCTCGCCGGCTGGGGCTGGGCAGACGGGGCCCAGCTAATGCAACAGACCGACAAGGCTACGCCGCGCGGCAAGCACGCGCCAGCCGGGGTGGAAACCGGCTGTGGATAACCCGGTTTTCCCAGGTCAAGGGCATATTTCATCCACATCTTGCGCCTGTGGAAAACGGTGCTACGGTCGCCATCTTCTTTTGATCGACGCCGATCCGCAGCTGGCGTCTCCCAACGACAACTCGCTCGCAACACGTCGCCCTTCTTCCCCTGTGCACGGGCCGGCCAGCAGCACCGTCACGGGGGCGACGATGCGTGTCGGCACAGTTATCCACAGGTGTGGAGAGAAGTGTGGACAATCAGGTACCCGGGGAGGCGGAACGGCAGGTGACAGACGCAGAGCGGCTGTGGAAGGCGTGTGTAGACAACCTTCGCGATCGGCTGTCGGAAGCAACGTGGATGGCGTGGTTCGAAGGACTCGCCCCCGTCGCAACCGACGACGTGTCACTCACGCTGGCGAGCCCGAGCTCGATCGTGAAGCAACGGCTCGAAGAGCGGTTCCAGGACGAACTCGACGCAGCAGTGAGCGAAGCAAAGGGCGGGCGCGCCAAGGTTGTGATCGAAGTGCGGGCGGGAGAGGCAGCCATGTCCGATGCAGCGAGTCAGACCCATCCACCAGCGGATACGCCGATCCCGCCGCCGCCGCCCCGCCAAGGCGAACAAGCGCGGCTCGACCCGGAATTCACCTTCGACGCCTTCGTCATCGGTGAGTCGAACAGCTTCGCCCACGCGGCGGCGCGGGCCGTGGCCGAAAATCCCGGACGGGCCTACAACCCGTTGTTCGTCTACGGGGAGTCGGGCCTCGGCAAGACCCACCTCCTGCACGCCATCGGGAATTACGTGCGCCAGAACTTCCCGCACCGTCACGTGCGCTACGTGACGACCGAGACGTTCATGAACGAGTTCGTCGACGCCATCCGTACCAACACCACCAACACGTTCAAGCGGCGCTACCGCGAGTCCGACGTGCTGCTGATCGACGACATCCAGTTCATCGAGAGCAAGGAAGGGCTCCAGGAGGAGTTCTTCCACACGTTCAACGACCTCACGAGTGCCCGCAAGCAGGTCGTGATCACCTCTGATCGTCCGCCGAAGGACATCCCGACCCTCGAAGACCGGCTGCGCAGCCGGTTCGCGGCCGGCTTGTTGACCGACGTGCAGCCGCCACAGCTCGAGACCCGCCTCGCCATCCTGCGCAAGAAGGCCGGCCTCGAGCCCAACGACATTCCCGACGACGTGCTCGAGCTCATCGCCACCCACGTCAAAGACAACATCCGCGAACTCGAGGGCGCGCTCACGCGGGTGATCGCCTACGCCAGCCTCAACCGCCAGCCGATCACCCTCGAGCTCGCCGAGCATCTGCTGACCGACCTCATCTCGGGCGACCAACCACGCCAGATCACACCCAAGGCGATCCTCGACGCCACCGCCGAGACCTTCGGCTTCTCCGTCGAGGACCTGTGCGGGCAAAGCCGGCGCCGGCCGCTCGTCATCGCGCGCCAGGTGGGCATGTACGTGTTCCGCGACGTCACCGACTTCTCCTATCCCGCCATTGCCAAGGAGTTCGGCGGCCGGGATCACACGACGGTGATCCACGCCGTCTCGAAAATCGAGACCCTGATGAAGGAACGCCGCCAGATCTACGACCAAGTGACGGGCCTGATCACGAAGATCAAGACCGGGGGATGACACTCGGGATAACTGTGGGTGAATGGGGAGAACTTCAGCCCGATTCGGCCGGTGTCCACTTTGGCGTTACACCCCTGTGTGATTCTGGGGAAAAGCGGCCGCAAGCTTTCGCCGCTCTGAGCAGCACAAACGGGGTGTTGTCCCCAATCCACAGCACCTATTACTGCTACTGATTTTCTAAACAAAGAGTTAGGTAGGAAAACCGCCTGTGAAGTTTCGCTGCGAACGGGACGTTTTGGTCGAGGCCCTTGCTTCGGCGAGCCGCGCCACCTCGGGCCGTGAACGACTGCCAGTGCTCGCTGGCGCGCGCCTGGCGATCAACGGCGACGAGTTACGCATCATCGCCACCGACCTTGACCTGACCATCGAGGTCGTCGCGACCGTCGCCGGCATCGCCGACGGCGTGTCGGTGATTCCGGCCAAGCTCGCCGCCGACATCGTGCGGTCGCTCGAGCCGGGTGCGGTCACGATCGAATCCGACGAAGAACAAGCCAAGATCGCCTCGGGCCGGTCGCAATTCGCCGTGCGCGTGTTGCCCGCTGAGGAGTTCCCGATGGCCCAAGGTGATGGAGGCAGGGGCGAAGTCGGATCCGACGCCGTCACCGTCGCTTCGGGCGAGTTGGCCGACGCGTTGCGCCAAGTGGTGCGCGCCGCCAGCGGCGACGAAGCCCGCCCGATCCTGACCGGCGTGTTGTTCATGGCGACGGCCGACGGCATGCAGCTGCTCGCCACCGACAGCTACCGCCTCGCCGTGCGCCAGCTGCCGGGCGTGAACATGGTCAAGGGCGAGCAGAAGGTGCTCATTCCCTCGCGTGCGCTCGCCGAATTGCAACGGTTGCTGAACGGGGCACCTGAGTGCGCGGTGCGTCTCGGCACGACCGAGGCGAGCTTCGAGGTCGGCCACGTCCGTCTCACGACGCGGCTCATCGAGGGCGAGTTCCCCAACGTGTTGAATCTCATCCCGGCCAGCTTCCCGAACGAGCTCACCGTGAACCGCGACGCGCTGCTCGACGCGGTCAAGCGCGTCAAGCTCATGGTGCGCGACCAGACGACGCCCGTGCGGTTGGCGCTGCGTTCCGACGGGGTGGAACTCATGGTCTCGAACCCGGCGGAGGGCACCGCCACCGAAGACGTCGAGGCGAAGTTCCTCGGCGCCGACATGACGGTGGCGTTCAACCCGCAGTACCTCACCGACGGCATCGAGGCGATCACCGGCGACGAGCTCACCCTCGAAACCCAAGACACCCTCAAGCCCTGCGTGCTGCGCGGCGTCGGCGCCGAGGAGTACCTGTACCTGCTCATGCCCGTGAGGGTTCCGTAGCTGAGGGTCGACTGGCTGGCGGTTCAGGACTTCCGGAACTACACCGCGGCGCGCTTGGAACTTGCGCCCGACGGGCTCACGGTGGTGATCGGCGAAAACGGCCAGGGCAAGACGAACCTGCTCGAAGCCCTGGCATGGCTGGCGACGCTGTCGTCGTTCCGGGGGGCGCCGAATGAGGCTTTGGTGCGGCAGGGCGCGGCGCACGCCTACGTGCGGGCCCAGGTCGATCGCGACGGTCGGGGTGTGCTCGTCGAGGCGGAACTGCCGCCCCGCGGATCGCCGCGCGTGTTGGTCAACGGCAACGCGTTGCGGCGCAGCACCGACCTGCTCGGCGCGCTGCGCGTCAGTGTGTTCTCGCCCGATGACCTGGCGTTGATCAAGGGTGGCCCGTCGTACCGGCGTGACCTCGTCGACGACGCGCTCGTCGCCACCGCGCCGCATCACGCGCAGACGCGCAGCGCCGTCGAGCGTGTGCTGAAACAGCGCGGCGCACTGCTGCGCCAAGCGGGCGGCAAGGCCACTCCCGAGGTGGTGTCGACCCTCGACGTGTGGGACGCCAAATTGGCCGAACACGGGAACGCCCTGGTGGCCGCGCGGCGCGAGCTTGTAACTCGCCTCGAACCGCTTGTCGCCAAGGCGTACGCCGAGGTCGCGACGGGGGCGGCGGCGATCGCCGTGCGCTACGTACCGTCGTGGGAGGGCGAACTTCACGCCGCGTTGGGCGCGGCGCGCGCCGATGACCTGCGCCGCGGCGTCACCACGGTCGGCCCGCACCGCGACGAGATCGAGTTGCACATCGGCACGCTGCCGGCGCGCACGCATGCGTCACAGGGCGAGCAGCGCTCGCTGGCCTTGGCATTACGACTCGCCGTGCACGCGGCGGTGACCGAGGCGACGGGCAGCGCGCCCATCCTGCTGCTCGACGACGTGTTTTCCGAGCTCGACCCGCACCGCTCCGCGGCGCTCGTCGCCGCCCTGCCCGACGGCCAAGCCGTGCTCACGACGGCCGGAGCACTGCCACCGGGCGCGTCGCCGGCGGCCACGGTGCGCATTCACGACGGCACGATCGAGCCGTGAGCTGGCGACCGCTGCCCGAAGACGAAGCCAACCGCGACCCGGCGCGGCTCGGAGCATCGCTCGACCGTGTCGCCAAGCGGCTCGGGGCGCCGAATGCCAAGGTCCTGTCGGGGTTGTTCCAGCGCTGGGAGGAACTCGTGGGCTCCGGGATCGCGGCGCACGCCAAGCCGGCGTCGCTCAAGCGCGGGGTGCTGATCGTCGACGTCGACTCCAACGCCTGGGTGACACAACTGCGCTACATGACGACCGAGTTGGTGGCGAAGTGCTGCGAGGTGTTGGGCCCCGACGCCGTCAAGAAGATTGAACTACGAGTGGCACGAGGTCGCTGAGCACACCGGCGAGGTCCGGCAAGGCGAGGTCGCTCACCGCCTGCACCGTCGTGTTGCCGACGGTGATCTGCACGTAGGGGCCATCGGCGGTCTCCGAGCTGAATCCGCCGTAGGGCCCGGCGTTGAACAGGCTGCTCGACCCTTCGGGCGGCTGGGCGCACGACGACGGGAATTCGTAGAGGTACAGATAGCCGGCGTCGGGATTCGTCTGGTCCTCGTAGGACAGCGCTGCCTGCGTGCAGCCTTCTTCGGTTTCGCTCGGTGCGAGGACGTCGGTGCCGACGAGTTGCCAGCCGTCGGGCAGCTGCTTGGGCATGACGAGCTTCGTGGACCTCAGCGACGCCAGCTTCAGCTGGGTGACACTCGGGCGGGCGTCGACCTGCGCCGGCGGGGGAGCGGCGACGGTGATCGCCGCGTCGCCCCAGGCGTCGAATGACAGGCGGGTGGTGAGGTCGGCCTCGGCGCGGACCACCAGCGCGGTCGACACCGGCCGGCCATCGTCGGCCACGACTGCTTTGAGCGTGGCCCACTCGACGTGCTGGGCCAGCTTGGAGCCGAACAGGCGCGGCACGTCGACGTCGCCGTCCAGTGTCGTCACACCGCCGTGGCGCCCCAACGTCTTCAGGTCCTGCGCCGCGGCGAAGACCGCGGCGACGTCGAGGGCCTTGGCCTGCTCGGCGCGGACGCGCATCACCCGTCGGAGTTGGGTGTCGGCGCGCACGTAGGACGCCTTGGCCAATGCGTCGGTGGTCGCCGCCTCACGGGCGTAGACGGTGTCGCCGTCGAGCACGACCTCGCTGGTGAGTTGGCTGTCGGCGATCACCGCGTGCGCGCGCCCCATCGCCAGTTCACCGGCGACATCGGCGTGGGCGGTCTGCGCCGAGCCGGTCGTCGTGCGAATGGTCCCGCCCTCCACCGTCGCGGTGCCGTGGAATCGGGCGCGCGGGTGCGCCGCGACGTAGGCGCGGGCGCGTTCGACCATGGCGGTGGCCGACGGTGGCTGGTCGCCGCGCGCGACGACCACGGCAACGGCGATGCCGGTGCCGACCAGGGCGAGCGCGACGCCCGCGGTTACGCGTCGGGTGATTCGGTTGGCGATCGGAGCACGGTACCGATCAACAGCGCCGCGATGGCAACCACCCCGAAGGTGATGGCCAGGGGTAACTGCGGTGCCGGGTCCCAGCCGCGTTCGTGAAATCCGAACAGTCCGATCGATGTGCGCGTAATGCCCAGCGCGGCGAGCGCCGCCACGTGGAGGGCGACGGCCGCGGCGCGTTTGGACTGGCTGAGCGGGCCCGACGCCAGCCACGCCGCCAACACCGCGGCACCGCCCGCTTCGATCACCAGCAGCGTGCCGATCGGTTCGGGGTAGTCGAGAACGAGCCGAAGCTGGAGGTGCAGCGCGCCCGTGGCCAGCGTGGCAGCAACCGCCAGATAGCGCAGCGCGTCGAGTCGCAGGCTTCGCAACACCAGTGCGATGGCGAGCGCAGCGATGAGCGTCGCGCCGACATCGAGGACGACGGGAGGCGGCGCGACGCCGCCGGTGACGCGCCCGGCACTCACCAGTCGCCCGGCGGGATGCACCACATCGGCACCCGTCGCCGGCAGCACCGACACGAACCCGCGCATGAATTCGTGCGGTTCGCAGAAGTACGGGTACACACCGGGCGCGTTGAATTTCACCGAGTACGACTGTCCCTTGCCTATCGAGCCGGACGTGAACTCGGCGCGGCTGGCCGTGACCGTGTGGATCGTGTCGTCGTCGTTGCGCCACACCACGGTGTCGCCCGCATGGATGCGGATGTCGGTTGGCGTGTAGGTGAAGTGCGCGATGTGGTCGGTGCGGCGCGCCGTCACGACACGTCGTCGCGCGGGCGCCATCCGTCGAGCGCCTCACGGAAGCGACCGCTGCGTACGACGACCGCGGCGACGAACGCGTTGAAGGCCAGGGCCGCCAGCGCGCTCGACGCCGGCACGGAGCGATGGTCGCCGGAGCTGCTGTCGCGGATGCGGAACGCGCCCCTGGCGTGGGCCGCCCGACCGGCGAGCACCGACGACGACGTCGAACTGGCCGACGGCGCGGCGTCGACCCGGGCGGCGTCGCCGATGCGGACGCTGCGTCCCGTACCGATCGCGACCGGGCTCGACGTGAACAGTCCGTGGAGCGGCGTGGTGTCGGCGGCGGCGTACAGCGGATCGGGATCGTGCAGCCACGACGTGAGGACGGCTTGGTACACGTGGCGCACGTCGGTCGTGAGCATGAGGTTGTCCGCCGGCGCCGCCGTTGTGCCCAGCTTGGGGTGATCACCGTGCAGGCCACCCACGAGGGTCGACGACTGCGGCGGTCCCACGAGAATGACGGGCGCGGCCGCGCCGTGGTCGGTACCGGCGACGGCCCCCGCGCCGGCTTGCCCGAGGCGCCGCCCGAACTCGCTCACGACCATGACGAGCGTGCGACTCGCCAGCGTCGGGTCGAGCGCGGCCCAGAAGGCGTCGAGCGCCTCGTCGAGGTGGACGAGCAGCGCGCCATGCGTCGACGTCTGCGTCGTGTGCGTGTCGAATCCCGAGTAGCCGACGTAGACGCACTCGACCCCCAGGTTCTGCTCGAGCAGCGTCCGCGCCGTCGCCAGCGAGTCGAAGATCGGCGCCGCGCCCGCCGGCGGCGGCGTGGTGGTGCTCAAGTCGGCCACGACGTCGACCGTCTGGCGCAGGCTGGCGGCGACGCGCTGGCGCAGTGGGTCGCCGGTGCGGGCACCGGCGCCGAGGCTGGGCAGCGCCAGGTGGCGGGTCGTGGCGACGGCGCTCGAACCGTCGCGGTAGCGCATCGTGCCGATGGACGCGATCGACGCACCGGAAACTCCGTGGCCCTGGAGCATCAGCGGCAGGCGGGGGGAGACGGCGACGCCGCGCAGTTCACCTTCGCCCATGCCGACGCGGTCAAGGTGTCGCCCGAGCCAGCCGGTGGACGTGCTCGCCGGGTTACCGGCGTGCCAGATGTCAGACGACGCGAAGTGCGAGTAGTTGTGGTTCGGATAGTCGACGCCCTGCACGACGGCGACGCGGCCGTCGCGGTACGCGGCGTGCAGCCGCGTGAGTCCGGGGTTGAAGCCCAGGAGTTGGGCGTCGTCGTCGCTGGTGCGGTCGAGGGGCAACAGCCGTGACGCGGGGTAGGCGAGGGTCGGGCGCGCTTTGCGGTACACCGACATGCGAGGCGCGCCGGCGACGTCACCCCGGGGCACGACGGTGTTGAGCCCGTCGTTGCCGCCTTCGAGGAAGATCACGACGAGGCGGTTGCGCCCCGCCGTCGCCGGGTCGACCGCCGCGCTGGCAAACGCGGGTCCGGCCACGCCGACGAACGACGCCCCGGCGACCGCGCCGGTGCCGATCAGGAACTGACGACGGGTGATGGTCACAGGGCCATCCAGTCGGGGCTCGTGAGCAGCAGGACGGCGACGCCCATCTGCTTGGCCGACTCGGGCAGCGTGGCGTTGTTGGTCACGTACGCCTCGAGCGCCGCGACCGTCTCGGCGGTCAGCGCGCCCAACCCGGCGCGCCGGGCCCACCCGTCGACGTCGGAGGACGCCGGCAGGCCGCCCGCAGCCCGGGTGCCGACCGTTTCGGCCCACCCGTAGCGGGCGATGACCGTCGACGGCGACAGCCAGCCCATCCCGGCCGGAAAACCGCCGACGTTGGGCGGCACGAACAGGTTCTGCCCCATCGTTCGCAGCTGCAACACGGCGTCGTCGTTGTCGAGCGTGATGCCGAACGCCTTGCCGGCGGCCACCATCGCCTCGACCGGTTGGCGCACCAGGAGCCGCTGGGCGCCGGCGTCGCCGAGGCGGAACTCGTCGGAGAGCAGCAGCGTGCGCATCGCGGCCCGCAGGTCGCCGCCGGTTGCCTGGAGCGTGTTGGCCACTTGGACCACGAGGGGGTCGGGGTTGCGCAGGAGGTCGCCCGTCATCGCGGCGTAGGCGAAGTTCGAGACGAGCTTGGCGGCGATGAAGCGCGCGCTGACCGGCTGGCCGAGGAGCAGGTCGACGAGCTGCGCGTACTCCTGGGCACCGCCGTTGCCGATGGTGGAGCCGAGGACGGTCTTGGTACCCGTGTCGTGTCCGGCGGCGTCGAAGGACACGGTGCGCAGCGAGACGTTGTCGGTCCATCCCGTCAGCACCCGCGCCGCCTGGCGGACGTCTTCTTCCGCGTAGACCTGCGGATACTTGCCGAGCGTGAACAGCTCCATCAGCTCACGGGCGTAGTTCTCGTTGGGCGCCGGGATCGAGTTCCGGGCGCCGTCGAGCCACTCCATCATCGCGGGGTCCACCGTGACCGCCTTGACCAGATCGCCGAGGTTGCCGAGGGCGTGGGTGCGCAGCGTCTGGTTCTGGACCAGGATCATCGCCACGTCGGGATACGGGTAGCGCACGGCGGTGGCGAAATGACCGTGCCACATGAGCGTCATCCGCTCCTCGAGTGGGTAGGTAGCTGTGCGCATGCGTTCGAGCCACCACCGCTGCGCCAGGCGAATCGAGCCGTCGTCGGTTCGCTGCTGGCCTGACTGCACCACCGCCACCCGGCGCGCGTCGTCGGACTGGGCCTTGCGCCCCGATGGCGCCGGGATGTCGACGAGGAAGGACACCGCGTCGGCGTACGGCCGGCCGGTCCAGCGGTCGAGATCGGCCGGAGTCGCGCCGAACGCGGCGCGTCCGAAGAGGCGCGCGATCTCATCTCTGGTGGCCATCGCCGCGCTCACTAAAAGGTTGTTCGCTCCCCGCTTCGAGGCTCCTGCCAGAGGTCAGTAACCGCTACACCCGTCTGGTAAACTTACGTCATTGCGATTCGGGGTTTAGGTACCCGCTGACCAGGACTTTTGCTGGATAGCGGCGCGTCCGGATGGCCTTCGGGAGACCCGGCACACGAACGCCGACGAAGAGAGACGATGACCGACACCACAACGACGAAGCCGCCCGCCAAGAAGGGGGCAAACTCGGGGTACAGCGCCGACAACATCCAGGTCCTCGAAGGCCTCGAAGCGGTCCGGAAACGGCCGGGCATGTACATCGGCTCGACCGGCCTCACCGGCCTGCACCACCTCATCCGAGAGGTCGTCGACAACTCGGTCGACGAGGCGATGGCGGGGCACTGCACCCGCATCGACGTCACGCTGACCGCCGACGGCGGCTGCCGGGTGAGCGACAACGGCCGCGGCATCCCGGTCCAGCCGATGACGTCGGGCAGCCAGAAGGGCAAGTCGGCCCTCGAGGTCGTCCTGACGGTCCTCCACGCCGGCGGCAAGTTCGGCGGCGGTGGCTACAAGGTCTCCGGCGGGCTCCACGGGGTCGGCGTTTCGGTGGTCAACGCCGTGTCGACGCGCCTCGTGGCCGAGGTCGATGCCGACGACGGCAAGCGCCACGTCATGGAGTTTCGCGACGGCGGCAAGCCCACGGGCAAGATCAAAGTCGTCGGCGACGCCCCGAAGGGCCGCACCGGCACCACCATCGCCTTCTGGCCCGATCCTGAGATCTTCAAGGCCGAGGGCATCGAGTTCCGGGCCCAAACCGTCCTCGAGCGCCTCCAGACGTATGCGTTCTTGAACCGGGACCTCGAGATCCGCTTCAAGGACGAGCGGCCGGGGCACACGCAGTCGGTCACGTACCGGTACGCCGGCGGCATCACCGACTACGTCCGGCACCTCAACCAGACCAAAGAGGCGCTGTTCAAGAAGGTCGCCAGTTACGAGTACAAGGGCGAGGACCACGAAGTCGAGATCGCGCTGCAGTGGAACACCGGCTACCACGAGGGCATCCACAGCTTCGCCAACGGCATCGAGACGCCCGAAGGCGGCACCCACGAGGAGGGTTTCCGCAAGGCGCTGACCAACGTGGTCAACAAGTACGCCAAGGCGCGGGGCCTGCTCAAGGAGAAGGACGAGAACCTCCTCGGCGAAGACATCCGTGAGGGCCTCACCGCCATCATCGCCGTGAAGCTGCAGGACCCGCAGTTCGAGGGCCAGACCAAGGGCAAGCTCGGCACGATCGCCATGCGCTCGGCCGTCGAGAAGGTCACCAACGACAAGCTCGCCGAGTGGCTCGAGGAGCATCCGTCCGAGGCGAAGGCGCTCGTCACCAAGGCCACGCAGGCGGCACGGGCGCGCGTCGCCGCCCGCGCCGCGCGCGACACCATCCGGCGCAAGTCGGCCCTCGAGGGCGCGGGGCTGCCGGGCAAGCTGACCGACTGCCGCACCAAGAACGCCGAGGAGGCCGAGCTGTTCATCGTCGAGGGCGACTCGGCCGGCGGCTCGGCCGTGCGCGGTCGCGACCCCGAGAACCAGGCGATCCTGCCGCTGCGCGGCAAGCCGCTCAACGTCGAGCGCGCCCGCATCGACAAGATGCTCAAGAACACCGAGATCCAGACGCTGGTTACCGCGGTGGGCGCCGGGATCGGCGAGGAGTTCGACGCCGACAAGGCGCGCTACGGCAAGGTCATCATCCTCGCCGACGCCGACGTCGACGGCTCCCACATCCGGGCGCTGCTGCTCACGTTCTTCTTCCGCCAGATGCGGCCGCTGATCGAGAAGGGCAAGGTGTTCGTCGCCCAGCCGCCGCTGTATTCGACGACGGTCGGCAAGGAGACCGTCTACCTGAAAGACGACGCGGCCCGCGAGCGCTTCTTGACCGAACGGCCCAACCACAAGGCCGAGTTCGCCCGCCTCAAGGGCCTCGGTGAGATGGACTGGGAAGAGTTGCGCGACACCACGATGATGGCGGCCCGGCGCACGCTGCTGCGCGTCAGCGCCGAGGAGGCGGCGGCCGCCGATCAGGCGTGCTCGGTGCTCTTCGGTGACGACGTGGAGTCGCGCAAGAACTTCATCGTCACCAACGCCAACGACGTGCGGTTCCTGGACATCTGATGAGCGATCTGCCTCCCTCCGACGACCCAGAGAACGTGATCGACGAAGACGAAGACGGCGTGACCGTCGATACCGTGGCCGACTTCGTCGGCGGCGTCGAAGACATCGAACTCAGCGAGGAGATGGAACGCTCGTTCCTCGACTACGCGATGTCGGTCATCGTCGCCCGGGCGTTGCCCGACGCCAAGGACGGCCTCAAGCCGGTGCACCGGGCGATCCTCTACGGCATGCACGACATGGGGGCGCGCTCGGACCGGCCCCGCATGAAGTGCGCCCGCGTGTCGGGCGAAGTGATGGGCAAGTTCCACCCGCACGGCGACTCGTCGATCTACGACGCGCTGGTGCGCATGGCCCAGCCCTTCTCCCTGCGCGACCCCCTGATCGACTTCCACGGTAATTACGGATCGCCCGACTTCCCGGCGGCCGCCGCCCGCTACACCGAGTGCCGGCTGGCGACGCTGGCCAACGAGATGCTGGCGGGGATCGACGAGAACACCGTCGACTTCGAGCCGAACTACACCTTCGAGTTCGAGCAGCCCAAGGTGCTGCCGTCGCGGTTCCCGAACCTGCTGGTCAACGGTTCCACCGGCATTGCCGTGGGCATGGCCACGAACATCCCGCCGCACAACCTCGGCGAAGTCGTCGACGCCACCATCCACCTGATCGACAACCCCGACGCCACCCCCGACGACCTGATGCGGTTCGTCATCGGCCCGGACTTCCCGACCGGCGGGCTGATCCTCGGACGCCAGGGGATCATCGACGCCTACCGGAGCGGTCGCGGGTCGATCCGCATCCGGGCGCGCACGGAGATCGAGGACCGCAAGAACGGTCCGGTCATCGTGGTGCACGAACTGCCGTACCAGGCGTCACCCGCCGGCATCGCGCAGCGCATCTACGAACTCGTGAGCAACCGCGAGCTCGACGGCATCCGCGACGTCGAGGACCTGTCCTCGGGCGAGATGACGCGCATCGAGATCCCGCTCAAGCGCGACGCCAACGCGTTGGTGGTGCTGAACAACCTGTTCAAGCAGACACAGCTCCAGTCGAGCTTTGCCGTCAACATGGTGGCCCTCGTCGACGGCGTGCCGCGCACGCTCAACCTCGTGCAGGCACTCCAGGCCTACATCGACCACCAGGTCGACGTCATCACCCGCCGCTCGCAATTCCGCCTCAAGAAGGCGCAGGACCGGGCGCACATCGTCGAGGGCCTCATCAAGGCGCTCGACCAGATCGACGCCATCATCGCCTTGGTCCGCGCCTCGGAAGATCGCGCCGCGGCCCGCGCCGGTCTCATGGCGAAGCCCTTCGAGTTCTCCGAAATCCAGGCGAACCACATCCTCGACATGCAGATTGTGCGCCTCACCCGTCTGGCGCGCACCGACCTCCAGTCGGAGATGGAAGAGCTGCGGGCCACGATCAAGGAACTCGAGGAGATCCTGTCGAAGCCCGAGGTGCTGCGCGGGGTCATCAAGACCGAACTCGGCGCCGTCAAGGACAAGTACGCCACGCCGCGGCGAGCCGAACTCACCCACGACCCGGGCGAACTCGGCTCCGAGGACCTCATCAGCGACGACCCGCTCGTGTTCCTCATGACGCGGGCCGGCTACGTCAAGACGGTCGCGGCCGGCTCGTTCCGCACGCAGGGCCGCGGCGGGCGCGGCGTCGCCGGCGCCAAGCTGAAGGAAGAAGACCTCGTGTCGCAGGTGATCCACACCTCGGCGCACGAGTTCATCCTCTTCTTCTCGAACAAGGGCCGAGTGTTCCGCCTCAAGGCGCACGAGATCCCGATGAAGGAGCGCACGGCGCGCGGCACGCCCGTCATCAACCTGCTGCCGCTCGAGCCCAACGAGAAGATCCAGGCGGTCATCGCCACGCGCGACTACCCCGAGGACAAGTTGCTGTTCTTCGCCACCAAGAAAGGCGTGGTGAAGAAGACGCCGTTCAGCGAGTACGACAAGTCCCGCCGCGAAGGCTTCATCGCCATCACGCTGAAAGACGGCGACGAACTCGTCAAGGTGATGCCAACGTCGGGCAGCGACGACATCTTCATGGTCACCCGCGACGGCACCACGATGCGCTTCGACGAGTCGACGGTGCGCCCGACGGGGCGCTCCGCCCAGGGCGTCATCGGCATGAAGCTGCGCGCCGGCAACGAGGTGGTGAGCTGCGACGTCGCCCGCGACGACACCGCCATCCTCATCGTCACCGACGCCGGTTTCGGCAAGCGGACCCAGCTCGAGCACTTCCGTCGCACCGGGCGCGGCACGATGGGCGTGCGCGGCATCAAGCTGACCGCCAAGCGCGGCTTCGTGGTGGCGGCGTTCATGGTCGGTCTCGACGACGAGATCATGGTGGCGGCGTCCAACGGCGTCACCGCTCGCATGCCGGTGCGCCAGATCTCCTCGCAGGGCCGCGACGCCACCGGCGTCCGGGTGATGAACCTCGACGACGGCGCGACCCTTGCGACCGCGGCGCCGATCATCCAAGCTGAAGAAGAAGACGCCTGATCGCTTCCCCGCGATTCCTCTGAGCTTGGAGGTGCGCGGGTGCGCACGCAGGAACGTGGGCAGGTGGTGCCGCTCATGGCGGCGTTCGTGGTCTTCGCCGGGCTGGTGATCATCGCCCTGGCCCACCTCGGTGGCGGCGCGGTCGACCGGGCCGAGGCCAAACGGGCGGCCGACATCGCCGCGCTCGCCGGCGCGGTCGACGGGCAACGGGCCGCCGAGGACTATGCGACGCGGAACGGCGCCACGCTCAGTCACTTCGACCAGTCAGGCGACGACGCGACCGTCGAGGTCCACTACGGCGACGCTCGCGCCACCTCGAAAGCCCATCGCGACGGCCGCGCCGGCACACCGAGGCCGGGCGACCCGGCGCCGGCGCTGCGCGCCGCGCTCGCTCGCGCCGCCCAGGTCCTGGGGCATCCGCCGGGAGTCGTGTCGGCCCACGGCTACACGGCGCAGTTCACGCCCGCGGGCTACGCCGAGTTGTCACCGCGCGCCGCCGACGCCGGGTTGTGCCCGAGCGGCGACAACGAGATGAAGGTTTGCGGCGCGACGTAGCCGGTTAGCTTGTCGGTCGCCATGCCGAGCCACCGCCTCACCCTTCGCTCGATCGGCGTGCGCAGCGTGGTGCGCGTGTCGATCGTCATGTACGCGTCGATGCTGCTCGTCTTCGTCGTGGCGTGGGCGATCCTGTGGACGGCCGCGGCCGTGCTCGGTGTCACCGGCAACGTCGAGGACTTCATCGCCAAGCTCTTCGCTCTCGACTCCTTCCACTTCTCCGTCGTCGCCCAGGCGATCGCCATCGTCATCGGCGGCGGCGTGCTGATCGCGCTGGGGACGGGGGCCAACGCCCTGGGCGCGACCTTCTACAACCTCATCGTCGAGTTGCAGGGCGGTATCGATGTCGACGTTGAGACCCACGACGGCTAATTTCTGCGGACCCACGGTCACCACTCTGGCTCGGGGCTATAGCTCAGCTGGTTAGAGCGCAGCACTGATAATGCTGAGGTCCCTGGTTCGATTCCAGGTAGCCCCACCAAACCGCAGAAGCATCAACGATTTCGCCCGTCTCGCGTACTTAGGCTTGATTCCAAACCCACCGGGTAAGGAATTTGGACGGAAATCCGTCAGATGCATGCTGTTTGACCGTTGTACCGAGCAACCAAACCAGGAGCGAGATAACCATGCGTATTCGTCGTTGGGCGACGGCGGGCTTGGGAGCAGTACTCACTGTCCCCATGCTTTTCGTCTTTAACGCGGCACCGGCCCGTGCCGCCACCGGCCCGTACGGCGGTCAAGCCACCGGTGACCTAGTCCACGTCAACGCCGCGGACTTTCCAGGTGTCCTCGACCCCGGCCTGGCTGACGCCCACATTGCGCCGTCCGCCGCGCTGGTGAAGTCCGACGGCCTCGCGGCCCCGTACGCCGGCAAGCGTTCGGCCGCCCGCGCCGCCAACCTCGATTCGTCGCTAATCGGGGGCGCGATCCCGCTGAACAACCTCATCGTCAAGGCGGAGCAGTCGGCGCCGCCCACCAACGCCAACCCCGACGTGCAGAGCCTGACCGGCCCGATCGACCTGTCGCCCATTGCGCAGCTCGAAGCCGCCAAGGCGTCGGCGCACGCGGTGTGGGGCTCGAGCGACACCGCCTGCATTGCCCCCGGCTCGCCGATCGCCACGTCGACCTCGACGGTGCTCGACGCCAGCCTCCTCGGCCTCGGCGCTCCCCTCGGTGACAGCCTCGTCTCGGTCGTGAACGGCAACGGCGGCGCGGCCTTCACGAAGTCCGACGTCGGCCTCGTCAATGTCGCCAACCAGGCGAACAAGGGCCTCAACTCGACGGTCCTCGACCAGGTGACGGGCGTGGTGCTGTTCAAGGGCACGGCGAATGAGATCACGCTGAACGTCGTCGCTCCGCCGACGGTCAGCGCCACCGCCACCGGCACCGCCGCCACGTCGACGGTCAGCTACAACGAGCCCGTCGTCCAGGTCATCCAGGGCGGCTCCGTGACCGACGTGCTCAACGCCTCGAACATCAACACCGAGATCACCATCCCGGGCGTCGTCCTCGACCTCAGCCTCGGTCAGCTCAAGAACGTCGTCAAGACGAACAACGAGGCCAGCGGTACCGCTTCGCTGCTCGAGCTGAAGGTTCTCGACATCACCAAGACCCTGACCCTCGCCGACGTCGCCATCGCCCCGATGGCTGTCAAGGCCACGGTGCCCACCGGCGGCGTGGAGTGCAACGGCGGCACCGATCCGCTGGCCAACCTCCAGGTCGACGCCTCCACTGGCATCGTCCTGCCGAACGGCAGCTTCCAGTACGTCGTGACGGTGCCGAACACCGGCGCCTGCACGCTCGACAACGTCCACGTGACGCTGACGGTCGCCGGCCCCAACGGCACCACCATTACGGCGGCTGAACCGTCACCGAACACGATCAACGGATTGAACGTCGACTGGCCAAATATCGGGTCGATAGCGCCAGGAGCACTGAAAACGTTGAAGGCGACGATCAAGGTGCCATCCAACGCACCGGTCGGCGCCACCTACACGGGCACGGCGCACGCCACCGGTACCTGCGCCGGCGCCCCGGCCGAGCACACGGCGACGTCGGGTCCGATCCCGACCGTCGGTAGCCCCAGCGCCACGAGCTGTGACCTGTCGGCGAGCTCGATCGTGTCGTCGCACAAGGAAGTTCGCATTGGCGACTACTTCAACGAGTACGTCCGCTTGACGAACCTCGGCAAGGGCACCTGCAACACCGTCAAGGTGACCATGCCGTATCCGCCGGACACCACCTTCGTGGCCTGCACCGACAGCTGCACGCACGACGACACCAAGCGCGTCGTCACCTGGACCGTCAGCAGCCTCGGCTCGGGCGTCTCGAAGGACCTCGTCGGCACCTTCCAGGTCGCCAACTCCGCCAAGAGCGGTGAGCACCTCGGTACGAAGGTGACGATCACCTCGGGCGGTCGCACGGTCACCGACTCCACGACCCTCCCGGTCGTCACGTCGTCGAACGTGCTCAACGCCGGTGCGCAGCGGAGCCGGGGCCTGTTGCCTCGCACCGGTGCGAACCTGCCCCTCGGCCTCGCCTTGTCCCTGCTGGGCGCCGGCCTCGCCATGCGGGCGTTCCGCCGCAAGGTGGCCGCGGTCTAACCGAACCACCAAGAATCGTCGGAGGAGCCCGGGCCGTTTGGTCCGGGCTCCTCCGCGTCTTAGGGTGAGGGGATGAAGGCATTGCGTCGTGCGGTCCTGGCCGTTGTCGTGGCGTCCGTCGTCGCGGCGGTTGTCCGCCTGCGCGGGTCGGGGGGCACGCCGCCCACCACCGGCGGTTGGCGCGAAGTGCCCGCTGACGAACTCCGCTAACGCGTTGCGCACCGCGGTCATCGGCACCGGGGCCGTCGGCCTGCGCGCCGCCCGGCAGCTACACGAGAGCGACGGCGTCGACGCCGTGCGCATCGTCGCCCGCAACCCGGCGCGCGCTGAGTGGGTGGCGAACGAACTCGGTGCGCGCGCCGAACGAGCCGAGTGGCCCGCGGTCGTGGGCGACGTCGACGTCCTGGTGCTCGCCGTGCCCGAAGAAATGCAAGCCGATATGGCCCGCGCGGCGGTGGGCGAGGGGACCCACGTCGTGAGCACCGCGGCGTCGATCGAAGCGGTCGACGGGATCGTCGGCCTCGACGCCCGGGCACGCGTCGCCGCACGGTCAGCGGTGGCGGGCGTCGCGATGTCGCCGGGACTGTCGTGCCTGCTGGCGCTGCATGCCGGGCGCGACCTCGACATCGTGGAGGAGATCCACGTCGCCAAGGCGGGCACAGGTGGACCGGCGTGTGCGCGGGCGACGCACGCGTCGTTGCGCGGTCCGGCGGCGTCGTGGCGCGACGGGCGCTGGCAGAGCGAACTGGCGGGATCGGGCCGTGAGCTGTGCTTCTTTCCCGAGCCCGTCGGCGGCCTGGACTGTTACGCCACGTCCTCCGCGGAGGCGGCGTTGCTGACCGCCGCGTTCCCGACGGCGCGCCGGGTGACGGCGCGGCTGGCGGCCACGCGGCGCGACAAGGCCACGAGTTGGCTACCGATGCTGCGCCCGCCACACCCCGAAGGCCTCATCGGTGGCGTGCGGGTCGAGGTGCGGGGCTTCGCCGGCGGCAAGGCGCAGACCCACATCGTGGGAGCGGTCGACCGCCCGGCCATCGTCGCCGGGACGCTAGCGGCGATGGTGGCGGTGGCGTGCGGCAACGCGGAACTGCGCCCCGGCGCCGGCGGGCTCGGCGTCCTGGCGAAGGACCCCGGCGAGCTGCTGGCGCGCCTGGCCGACCGCGGCGTCAAGGTTGCCGCGTTTGTCGGGAGTTAAAGGCCCCGCCTCCTACGCCGATAGGAGGACATGCCGAGCGTTGTTGGTTGGTTTGTTTGTTGTTTCGCGCCCTACATGCGGGCGCGACACGGCCGGTCGCAACGCGGCGCGTCGCTCGTCGAATACCTGCTCCTCGTGATGCTCATCGCCCTCGTCTGCATCGGCGCCGTCACCTACTTCGGCACCGCCAACCAGTCGAAGCTCAGCGACATCGGCTCCCGCATCGGCTGACCCACACCGCCGCCGAAGTTCGGGCGGCGGCTGGCGCGCCGGTAGGCTTGGGCCCCCGTCAGGGGGCGTAGCTCAGTTGGCTAGAGCACTTGCTTTGCAAGCAAGAAGTCGTGGGTTCGAGTCCCATCGCCTCCACCACCAACCAGCAGCCCGGTTTGGATCTACTGGGGTCCGACCGAAGTCGCGTCCGTCGTGCCCGCTCATGGGTCGGCCGAAATCTTACGGGCGGCGACCGACATCCCGTCGAGGATGACGTCGAGCCCGAATTCGAACTGATCGTCGCTCACGAACCCGCGAATCAGCGTCGCAGCGTTGGTGACGCTCTCCCCCGGCTCCCCGAGGTGCCGGCCGCGAGCGGCTTCAAGCGAGCAATAGCCCAGGGTGTAGGTGTGCACGGCCGCGTAACAGCGGACGGCCGCGCCTTCGTCGAATCCCGCCCGCACCAGGACTTCGACTGCGGTCGTGAGGCGGTCGCGCGCGCTGGCGGTGGTGACCGGTTGCCGGTTGTAGAGGCCGATGATCTCGGGGTCCGATCGGAGCAGCTCTCGCAGCAGGAAGGCGAGCGCGCGGAGGTAGCTGCGCCAACCAACGCGCGCCGACGGCAGCCGCTGCGCGCGCAGCCGTGTGTCGGTGACGGCCAGCAGCACCTCGTCCTTGTTGGCGAAGTGGCGGTACAAAGCCATCGGCGTCACGCCGAGAGCGCCGGCGAGCGCCCGCATGCTGACGCAGGACAAGCCTCCCGGCGTGCTCAGGCACAACGCCGCCTCCACGATCCGCTCCCGCGAGAGCGGATTGCTCACGGCGAGTAGACGGTCTGCGCCGGCGGAAGCTGGTCCAACGGCAGTCCGCTCGGACTCGTCACGGAGACGATGCTTAGTTCAACCGTCGAGACTTTGCCGGTCGAACCAGTGCGCTGAAACGGGCCGAGTTCGTCGGTCGCGTTGCCGTTGGCGTCGGTGGTCGTCTGCACCGTCTGCTCCACCCAGTCCCAGCTGCCGCCCGAGAGATGGGTGTACGCCCGCACGAGCAGGGCCACGGTGGCGCCCTCGACGGGATCGCTCAGCGAGTTCTGCACCGCGGCGGTCGTGTCCACCGTCCACGTGTTGCCGTGCCTGGTGGCCTGGGCGTCGAGGCTCGCCGACACGGAGGTTGCCTGCGGCGCTGGCGCCGCGGTTGTCGTCGTCGTCACCGGTGGCGTATCGCCCGCGCCGGACCCGCCGCCGGGCTCGGTGACCGACGGGCCGCTTCCCCCGCCACCGCCGTCGGCGACAACGGCGGCGGCATCGCCGGCTGGGAGGCTGGCGGCGACCGTCGACAGCTTCGAGGAGTTGGAGTGCCCGAGCGCCTTCATGCCCCCCACGCCGACAACCACGATCAGTAGGACGAGCAGCACGTACTCGATGGCCGACGCACCCGCCTCGGGTGCGGCCCTTCGCGCGCCGCCTCGTTGGTCGTCTGTTTGGCCTGTCACCGCTTCGTCCTGACTGATGTGTACGCGTATACATCGGCCCGCGAACCCACAACATTGAGAATTCCGCTCCTACGAGCGCGACATACCGGCGGGTGTTTAGAACTCCGAGGGCACGAGCGCGTGGACGCACACGTTGTGGGTCTTGCCGCGCAGTTCGATGTCGCCGCGGCTGATGGCGCGACAAGGGATCTGGCCGGCGACGTCGAGGGTCGCCTGGGTAACGAGGACGGCGTCGCCGGTGTCGCGGGTCATGCGTTCGAGGCGCGCCGCCACGTTGACCGCGTCGCCGATCACGGTGAACTCGAGGCGTCCGCCGCCGCCGATCGTGCCGGCGGTGACCGCGCCGGTGTTGATGCCGATGCCGATGCGCAGGTCGCCGTCGAAGGCGACGCGCACCTGGCGCTGAATCTCGATGGCGCAGGCGATGGCGCGCCCGGCGTGGTCGGGCAGCGGCGTCGGCGTGCCGAACACCGCCAGCAGCCCGTCGCCGAGGTAGTGGTTGGCGTGGCCGCCGGCGTCCTGGATGACGGGCACCATGATCTCGAAGAGTTGGTTGAGGCGCGCCACCGCGTCGGGCGCGCTCGCCGACTCGACGTAGGACGTGAACCCGCGCACGTCGGCGAAGAACACCGTGACCTCGACCTCTTCGCCGGCGAAGGTCGAGTCGCCCTGTGTCAGTAGGCGCTGCGCCAGCGCGGGGTCGACGTAGGAACCGAACGCGGCGCGTAGCGCTTCGCGTTCGCGCAAACCGGCCTGCATCTCGTTGAAGGCGATGGCGAGATCGCCGAACTCGTCGACGGTGGTGACGGGGACGCGGTGGGTGTAGTCGCCGCGTCGGACGCGCCTGACCGCCGCGCTCAGATCCTCGACCGATCGGGCGACGCGCTGCACGGAGCCGACCTGCGTGACGACGATGAGGTAGATGGCCAGGACACCCGCGCTCACGGTGGCGACGAGGAAATCGCGGGGGGTGGCGCGGGTGCCGAGGGTGATGGCGGTGATGCCGATGCCGGGGAGCGCGGTCGCCGTGCCGAAGGCGAGGGCCTGGCGCGACCGCAGCGTCCAGTCGCGATAGGGCGACGTGAAGGTGATGTCGTAGACCTGCTCGATCTCGTCGGTAAGGGGCCGCAGCAGCACGTGCAGCCCGTCGCCGTACATGATGCCGGCGAAGGCGATCACCGCTCCCATGCCGAGGATGAGGGCGACGGCCGCCGTCCACGTGCGGTGCCCGAAGAAGAGCGCAAGGGGCACACCGATGGAGAAGCTGAGGGCGGTCGCGACTTCCGCCGCCATGCGGGCGGCTTCGGGAGGCGACGACGTCGCCGAGTTCCACGACTCCTGCGGGTCGGAGAAGTCGCCGGCGGCCCAGGCGAACATCGGGGCCAATCGCCGGCGTTCGAGCCAACAGCCGGCGAGCACGGCGAAGGTGTCGAGCGCGGCCATCGACGCCGTCCAGCACAGCGCCTCGTGCCGGTTGAAGTCGAGGAAGAGGCAGGCGGCCAACAACGACGGAATGACGAGGGCGCCGAGCAGGCTCACGATGCACAGGGTGATCAGCGCGGCGGCGTAGTGGTCCCGATGCCGTCGCCACAGCCACTGCGCGAATCCCGCCCCCATTAACGCAAAAGCGTACGGAAGGAACGCTCGCCGTGCTGAGAAACTTTGCAACCGCGGGCGCATGGCACGATGCCCGCGTGGACATCGAGGCGACGCTCGCCATCGCCGCGCCGCCCGACGTTGCCTACGCGGCGCTGGTCGACCTCGGCGATTGGCCGACCTGGAACACGCTGGTGCAGCGCGTGGCTGTAGACCGTGACGCTGATGATTACGCCGCGTGGCGCGTCGACTTCGGGGCCCAGATCGGCGTGGTGCGCTTGACGCGGCACTGGCGCATGGTGCGCGTCGACGCCGAGCCGGCGCGGTTCGTGCGTTACGAACGCTTCGAACTCGCCGACCACGGCGACCACTCCGACGCGGTCATCGAGGCGTCACTCCTCGACGACGGGCGGTGGCGGCTGCACCTGAACTACGGCGGCTTCCTGCCCATTCCGGGGCTGGTGCCCTACGCTCGCAACGAGATCGCGAAGTCGCTGCGCCGCCTCAACGCGCGGCTGACCGCTACGCGCTGAGCATGGCGTCGAGGAACGCCTGGTCCGGCCCGACGAAGCGTTCGGCGTCGGGGACGAGGGCGAGCGAGTCGACGAACACCTTGAGCATGTTGCCCGGTGCCGGCGGGAGATGGCTGCTGCACACCATCGTCGGCTCGAGGGCGCGGAAGTCGTCGAGGCGGGCGTTGAACGTGGCGCGGTCGACGTCGTG
>DASZWD010000001.1 GCA_035546775.1 Acidimicrobiales bacterium | reverse complement strand
TCGCGGGCGTCGTCGTCGAAGGGTGCCATCGCCTCGCCGAAGTTCTCGAACGGGCGCTTGCCGCCTTCGGGGTGCGGGTAGTCGGTCGAGAACATGAAGAGCTCCGCGCCCTCCTGCTCGACGAGCCACTGCGTGTCCTCGAACGGGAACGGCGTGAAGCGCACCTGGCGACGGATGTAGTCGGCGGGCAGCAGCGGCAGGTCCTTGAGCAGCGGCTCGAACTTCGAGAATGAGCGGTGCGCATGGTTGACGTTGCGCAGCATGCCCGGCACCCATGACGCACCGAGTTCGATTGCCGCGCCGCGCAGGTCGGGGTGGCGTTCGAACACGCCGTCGAGGGCGAGGCAGGCGAGGAACCGCTCGGGCGAGTGGTGCAGGACGGGAAAGTCCTTGGCCCGCATGTTTTCGCCGCCGCCCAACCAGTCCGTCGGGCGCGGGTGGCCGTTGTTGTGGAACGCCTTTGGGAGCAGACGCCCGCCGCCGACGTGGAGGACGAAGGGCACGCCCGCCTCGGCCAGTCGCGCCCACACCGGCTCGACCGACACGTGCGCCGGCGAGAAGTCGCCCGGTGCGTCCGACGGCACCCACATCGCCTTTACGCCGGCGTCGAGCGCCATGTCGAGTTCGATCAGCGCCCGCTCGGGATCGCGCAACGACAGGAAGCCGACGGGCAACAGCCGGGCGTCGTCGGCACAGAACGCGCTGATGGCGCGGTTGAGGGCGCGCACACCGCCGTAGTGGACGTCGTTGTCCTGACTGAAGTTGAAGTGAGCGAGAGCGAAGGTCGGGAACACCAACTGCGCGGTGATGCCAAGGGCGTCGAGCACCTTCGAGCGCACCTCGACGTCGAGCGCGCCCGGCGCCTGCCACCCCTTCGGACCCTTGATGACGTCGGCGTCGATGGCCTGGGTCTTGTGCGACGCCCACAGATCGGGCAGCGAGTCCATCAGCTTTTTGGCGCCGGCCCCGGCGCCGTCGAGCCCGAGCGGGTGCAAGCGATCACGCACATCCGGATCGGCGAAGGCGGGCAACCACTCGCCCGTCTCCATCACATGGCTGTCAGCGTCGAATACCAGAGACACTCGCTACCCCAGCTTGCCGAATAGGAACTGCGCCACCATCGTGCCGGGCTCGAACGAACCGGCGAGGGAACTCATCATGTAGCCGCCGTCGATGATGACGTTGACGCCGTTGATCCCGCGGGCCGCGTCGCTGTTGAGGAACGCCATGGTGTCGCCCATCTCTTCGGGCGTGCCGTATTCGGTGCCGGTGGCTTCGCGCCAGTCGTTGCCGAAGCCGAGCCACAACTCCTCGTTGGCACGTGCCAGCGGGGTGTCGGTCGGACCGGGGCAGATGGCGTTGATGCGGATGCCCTTCTGCGCCAGCGGGAAGGCGGCGCGGGCCACGTAGGTCAGCATCACGCGCTTGGACCACAGGTAGTTGTCGCGGAAGACGTTGTCTTCGCGCTCGATCCACTCGACGGCCGACTCGTAGGTGTCGTGGGTGAGGAACTCGCCGATGATCTCGGCTTCGGTCTCCCATCCGAGGCCGGCGGCCGAGCTGATGAAGCAGATCGCTCCCCCGCGCCCGAGTGCCCCGGACGCGATGAGCGAATCGGCGATGTGGCGATGGGCGATGAAGTTGATCTTCATCAGACCCGGCGTGCCGTCGGCGACACCGGCGGCGCTGAACACCGCGTGCACCGGCCCGCCCACTTCGGCGAGCGCAGCGTCGATGGCGGCGCGGTCGCGCAGGTCGACCTGAATCGACTCCTTCACGCCGTCGTAGGTGACGGGCGCATAGTCGAGCACGACGACTTCGGCGCCGAGGTCGATGACGGTCTGCGCCGCCGCCGCCCCCATGCCCGTCGCGCCGCCGACGACCAGCACGCGCTTGCCGTCATACCGAAAACGATCTGCTGCACTGCTCATCAATGGGCCTCCTTCGTCGGCCCAGATGAGCCTGGGCTCGCTGTCTCTTTGTATTCGCTCGCAAGCTCGCTCATAACGGGTACGCCACCGCCTTTGTCTCGAGGTGTTGTTCGAAGCCTTCAATGCCGCACTGGCGGCCGATGCCGGAGTTCTTGTAGCCGCCGTAGGGCGAGTCGGCGCCGTACCAGACGCCGCCCTGCACGCTGATCGAGCCGGTGCGGATACGACGGGCCACGCGTTCGCTGCGCTCGACGCTGCCCGAGTGCACGCCCCCCGACAGGCCGTAGGCGCTGTCGTTGGCGATCTTGATCGCCTCTTCCTCGGTGTCGTAGGCAATGGCGCACAGCACCGGGCCGAAGATCTCTTCCTGCGCGATCGTCATGTCGTTGGTGACGTCGGTGAACAGCGTCGGCTCGACGAAGAAGCCCTTGTCGAACTGCGCCGGCTTCTTGCCGCCGAGCGCCAGCGTGGCGCCTTCGTCGACGCCCTTCTGGATGTAGCCGAGCACGCGCTCCTGCTGCTTCTTGGAGATTTGCGGGCCCATGAGGTTGCTCATGTCCGACGGGTCGCCGTAGGGCATGCCGCTCATCGCCGCGATCAACAGCTCGACGGCCTCGTCGTAGCGGCTGCGGGGCAGCAGGATGCGCGTCTGGATGGCGCAGCCCTGACCCGCGTGCACGCACACCATGGCCGCGCCGGGAACGGTCGCCGCGATGTCGGCGTCGTCGAGCACGATCATCGCCGATTTGCCGCCGAGTTCGAGGAACACGCGTTTGAGCGTGGCCGCGCCCTTCTCCATGATGCGCTTGCCGACCGCCGTCGAGCCGGTGAAGGAGATCATGTCGACGAGCGGGCTGAGCGTGAGCTCTTCGCCGACGAGGTGATCGGCGCTTGTCACGACGTTGACGACGCCCGGCGGGATGTCGGTCTGCTCGGCGATAAGGCGGCCGATGCGGGTGGCGTTGAACGGGGTGTCGGGTGCGGGCTTGAGCACGCAGGTGTTGCCCGTCGCCAGGATCGGACCGAGCTTGTTCAGCGTGACCTCGATCGGGAAGTTCCACGGCACGATGGCGCCCACGACGCCCATCGCTTCCTTCCACACCTTGCGCTTCGAGGCGATGCCCATCATGTCGCCCGGCGGCAGGTCGCGCTCCCACTCGAACTTGTCGATCATCTCGGCGGGCCACAGCAGCGCGTCCTTGAGCGGCGCGTCGAGTTGCGGCGCGTACGTCAGCATGCGCGGCGCGCCCGCCTCGGCGATGACCTCCTCACGGAACAGCTCGCGCTCGGCTTCCATCGCGGCCTGCAACTGGAGCAGGCACTGCTTGCGGAACGCGTGGTTGGTGGACCAGTCCGTCTCGTCGAAGGCGCGGCGGGCGGCCTGGATCGCCTGCTGCATGTCGTCGGCCGAGGCGTCGGCCACCACACCGAGGACTTCCTCGGTCGCCGGGTTGATGTTTTCGAAGGTCTTGCCGGAACTGGCCTCGACGAGCTTGCCGTCGATCAGCATGCGGGAGTCAGACCCGAGATCTAACGCTGACGTCATTTTCGTAAGTTAAGCGGATGCCGCACACCAATGCCGCCCCCTACGCCGCGTTCGACGAACTGGCGATCGACCGCCCAGCCGACGGCGTCGTCCGGATCACGCTCGACGCCCCCGGCCTCAACGCCGTGAACGCCGCCGCCCATGGCCAGCTGGCCGACGTGTGGCCGGTGATCGACCGCGACGAGACGGCGCGCGTGGCCCTCATCCGGGGCGCGGGCAAGGGGTTCTCGGCCGGAGGCGACTTCACCATGCTCCAGGCGATCATCGACGACTACGACGTCCGCCTGCGCACGTTGCGCGAGGCGCGCGACCTGGTGCTCAACATCGTCGACTGCTCGAAGCCGATCGTGTCGGCCATCCACGGCCCGGCGGTGGGCGCCGGCCTCGTCGCCGCGGTGCTGGCCGACATCTCGATCGCGGCGCGCACCGCCAAGATCATCGACGGCCACACCCGTCTCGGCGTCGCCGCCGGCGACCACGCCGCGATCTGCTGGCCGTTGCTGTGCGGCATGGCGAAGGCGAAGTACTACCTGCTGACGTGTGACCCGCTGACGGGCGAAGAGGCCGAGCGCATCGGCCTGGTCTCACTGTGCGTCGACGACGATGGCGTGCAGGAGCGCGCCCTGGAAATCGCCACGCAGCTGGCGGCCGGCGCGCAGAACGCCATCCGCTTCACCAAGCACACGCTCAACCACTGGTATCGCGCCCAGGCCGCGGCCTTCGACGCGTCGGTCGCCTACGAGATGCTCGGCTTCGGCGGCCCCGACGCGCGCGAGGGACTCGCGAGCCATCTGGAGAAGCGTCCGCCGCGCTTCTAGAGCCCGGTCGGGAACGTCTCGGGCGCTTCGCCCTCATCCCAGCGGGCGCTGCGCTCCAGCGGTTCGACGGCGGTGGTGCGGTCGACGTGGATCACGGCGTCGAACTGCTGGCTCATCGACGCGTGGAACCAGTGGCTCGCCCGCTCCGTCTCGGGCCGGTAGATGACACCGATGGCACGCTCGAGCCGCCGCGCCCCGAGGACGTCGGCGACGCGTTCGGTGGGCACGAGAAACGCCGGTAGCCCGCAGGCGTGCAGCAGCGCCTCGTGACTGTCGGGCAACGCCGGCCGCACCCGCTTGCGCTCGGCGACGCCACCCCAGTCCGACGCCGCGGTGACCGTTCCGTGGTCAGTCGTGAACCCGACGTTGAAGCACTCGCCGGGCCACTGCGTGCGCGCCAGTTGGCCGACGTTCCACTCGCCCCACTGCCCCATCTCGGTGTGCCGAGCGTCGCCCACGTGCGAGTTGTGTTCCCACACGACGACGCGGGCGGCGCCGAGCTGGCCGTGCAGGTGGTCGACGAGGGCGGCAAGGGTGTCGGCCATGTGCCGGTCGCGCAGATTCCACGAACTGACCCGGCCGCGGTACATCTCGCGGTAGTACTCCTCGGCGTGGTGCACGAGGTGAGCGTTCTGTTCGGCGAAGAAGAACTCGTCCTCGGCCAGCCAGCCGTCACGCGACAGGATCGCGTGCGCCTGGCGACGCAGGTCGACGAGTTGGCTGATCACCTGCTGCTCGCACGGCACCGTGAGGTTGAGCGACACCGCGTGGCCGTACTCGGGGCCCTCACCCGAGACGTGATCGAAACAGCTGTAGCGCTCCCGCGCGCGCGCCGCGGCGGCGGGATCGACGCCGTCGAGGTAGCGCACGACCGCTTCCATCGAGGCGCGCAGGCTGTAGAGGTCGAGCCCGTAGAAGCGGGCGCGCGAACGCATGTCGCCGTGCGCCGCGTTGCGAGCGCGCAGCCACTCGACGAAGCGAACGACGTCGGCGTTGCGCCACATCCACGCCGGGAAGCGTTCGAAGTCGGCGAGCGACTCGGTAGCGCTGGTGTCGTCGGAGCGATGCGTCACGTACCGGTTCACGCGGTACGCGTCGGGCCAGTCGGCTTCGACGGCGACGGCGTTGAAGCCTTTCTCCTCGATCAGCCGCTGCGTGATGCGCGCCCGTTCCCGATAGAACTCGTGCGTCCCGTGCGACGCCTCCCCGAGCAGCACGACGCGGCGATCCCCGATGCGGCGCAGCAACTCGTCGTAGTCGTCGGACGCGCCGGTGATCGGAACGGCGGCGGCGCGTACGGCGTCGACGTCGGCGGCGAGGGCGGAGCGAGCCATCGCCTCACACCTGCTGGCCGAAACCCGCGCGGGCGTCTTCGAGCCAGCTGATGACTTCCTCGTCGGTCGTGGCGCCGAAGTCGTCGTACCAGAGACCCACCGCCGTGAACGGGTCGGGGGTGCGCAGCGCCACGACGTCGTCGGCCACGCCGCGCAGGCGCTCGGCGCCGTCGACGGAGGCGACGGGCACCGCCACGATCACGCGCGCGGCGTGCAGATGCCGCACGGTCTCGACCGCGGCCGCCATGGATGCGCCGGTCGCGAGCCCGTCGTCGACGATGATGACCACACGGGCGCGCACGTCGGGGAACGGCAAGCTGTCGCGATAGACGTGCTCGCGTCGTTGCAACTCGTCGCGCTCGCGTTCGATCGTCGGCGCCAGCGCCTCAGGGGCGAGGCCGAACTCGGCCAGCGTCTGCCAGTCGATCACCGTCACACCCGCGGGTCCGACGGCGCCCACGGCAAACTCCTCGTGCCCCGGAAACCCGACCTTGCGGACGATCAGGGCGTCGAGTGGCACGTGGAGGTCGCGGGCCACGACGCCGGCGACGGGCACGCCTCCCCGCGGCAGGCCGAGCACCAGCACGTCGCGGCGACCGCTGAATTCCTGCAGCGCCAACGCCAACTGGCGGCCGGCGTCCTCCCGGTCACGGAACCGAGCGTGGGGCTTCACGACGTCGCTACTTCCATCACTGCCACCAGCATCCGGTTCGCGAGCCAGCGGTGTAGGGCCGATCGGCTCTAGTCGGCGGAGCGGGACGCGCACACTTTTGAAGGTATGCCCGAAACCGCCATCGATCAGCACGTCGTCGTCCCGTCCGGCACGGCGCAACTCTCCGGGCATCTGGCCATTCCGGCCTCCGCCCGCGGCGTGGTCATCTTCGCCCACGGCAGCGGGAGCAGCCGCCTCAGCCCACGCAACCGGTACGTCGCCGAAATACTCAACGCCGCCAAGGTCGGCACCCTGCTGTTCGACCTGCTCACGCCGGACGAGGAAGTGCGGCGCAGCAACGTCTTCGACATCGAACTGCTGGCGTCGCGGTTGCTCGGCGCCACGACCTTCACCCGCCGAGCGTTGGCCGACACCCTGCCGCTCGGCTACTTCGGCGCGAGTACGGGCGCGGCGGCCGCGTTGTGGGCCGCAGCCGAACTCGGCCGTGCGATTACCGCGGTCGTGTCACGCGGTGGCCGCCCTGATCTGGCCGCGGGCCGACTCGCCGAGGTGACCGCGCCGACGTTGCTGATCGTGGGCGGCGAGGACCACGTCGTCCTCGAACTCAATCGCGACGCGCTCGCCCTGCTGCGGTGTCCGGCCAAGCTCGTCGAGATCGCCGGCGCGACCCACGTGTTTCGAGGAGCCCGGCACGCTGGAAGCCGCCGCCCGCAGCGCGCGCGACTGGTTCGTGGCGCACTTCTCGCCGGGTGAGGGCTGAAGGTCAGCGGGTGACAAGCCCGCCGTCGACGGCGATGGCCTGACCGGTCACGAAGCTCGACGAATCGGAGGCCAGCCACACGCACGCGTCAGCGATCTCTTCGGGACGGCCGAGGCGCCCGACGGGTTCCATGGCTTGCATTGCCGCCACCGCCGCGGGTTCGTCGTGGGTGAAGCGAGCCACCATCTCGGTGTCGATGACGCCCGGGCACACCGCATTCACGCGGATGCGACCGGCGTACTCGAGCGCCGCGGCCTTCGTCAGCCCCACGACACCGTGTTTCGACGCCACGTATGCGGGACTGGTGGCGAAGCCGACGAGTCCCGCCACCGACGACATGTTGACGATGGAACCCCCACCGGTCTCGAGCAGCGCTGGGATCTCGTGGCGCATGCAGTGAAAGACACCTGTCAGGTTGATGGCGAGCGTGGTGTGCCAGTTCTCCAGCGAGCACTCCGCGGTCGGCGCCGAGGCGCCTTCGATGCCCGCGTTGTTGACGGCGATGTCGAGCCGCGCGAAGCGCCGCAGCGTCGCGTCGACCATGGCGGCCACGGATTCGTCGTCGGCGACGTCGACCCGCACGAACAGCGAACGACCGCCCTTGGCTTGGATGTCGGCGGCGACCAACTCGCCGCGGACGGCGTCGAGATCGGCGACCACGACGTCGGCGCCTGCGACGGCGAGCGCCATGGCGGTGGCTTTGCCGATGCCGCTGCTGGCGCCCGTGACCAGGGCCACTTTGCCTTGGAGTTCACTCATGCTGGTTCTCGTTCTGTCATGGCCGCATGGCCGGTGAGATGAAGTGCGTCGCGGGCCCATCCCGGCTCGACGACGACGCGGACGCCGCGCTGCTGCAGGACTTCGGCGGCGTCGAGCAACGAATCGATCGTCGAGAGGTCGATGCCGCGGGCGTCGCGCAAGTCGAGCACGGCCTGCTCGACCTCGTTTCCGACCCCGAGCAGCGCCCGTTTCGCGAAGGCGAATTGGTCCCGGCCGACATAACCGGAAAAAGGCACAACAAGGTCCGTGAGCGTCCGAGCCATGGGTCGATGATCCGCGAGCGCACGTTTTCAGGACAGAGGCGAAGGTCCCGAATCAGAAATCGACGATTGGCCCCTGTCCGGGCGGCGCCCCCGGGAGCACCATGAGGGAGTCAAGGAGGTGCGTGTATGTCACGCCACTGCATCGTCGTCGGAACGGACGGCTCGGACGCGTCGGGGCGGGCGCTCGACTGGGCGATCGCCGAAGCCAAGGTCGTGGGCGCCGACCTCGAGGTCGTCCACGTGTGGTCAACCCCCGCGATCGCCCCCGAAGCGATTCCCGTGCCGGTCGATCGCGCCGAAATCGAAGCGCATGGAAAGTTCGTGCTCGAGGCGGCCCTCCACGATGCGCTCGACCGTGCGGGCGCCGCCCCGTCGCGCGTCGACAGCGTGCTCGTCGAAGGCGACGCCGCTCACGTGCTGTGTGAACGCGGACGTGAGGCCCGCCAGCTCGTCGTGGGCCGCCAGGGTCACGGATTCGTCGGTCGCGCCTTCCTCGGTTCGGTGGCGGATCAGTGCGTCCACCTCGGCGCCGGACCCGTCACCGTCGTCCCGTCGGAAGCGCCCGCCTACGGCGCACGCGTCGTGGTCGGAGTCGACGGCAGCGCCGACGCGCAGGCAGCCCTGACGTTCGCGATGGCGAGTGCCTCCGAGCGGCACCTTCCGCTCACGATCATGTTCGTGTACCCGGTGGGTTCCTCACTCCCAGGCGTCGCCGTGCCCGCCGAGATGGGCGACTACGGCCGCACGCTGATCGACGACATGATCGATCGCGCCCGAGCCGACCAGGCGCCACTACCGCCGGCCATTGAGCCGTTAGCCGTCGCCGGCAACGCAGCCGCGGCGCTGCTCGAAGCCGCGAATGGCGCTCACCAACTCATCGTCGGCGCCGGCCGCTCCGACGTCGTGCATTGGCTGTTGGGCTCGGTGAGCCGGCGTTGCGTACATCACGCACCCTGCGCCGTCACCGTCGTACGCGCCGAACTGCTGCGCTGAACTGTTAGGGCCGGGAGCGGTACCCGTAGCCCCAGCCGCCGAGAAGCAGCAGAAGCAACACTGCGATGATGAGAATGGTCAGCATGACCATGTCGTACCCCTCGTCGCGGTGGGACACACTCGCACGCGCCTGCGCCGCGCTCAGCGGTGTCATCGAAATCGCTCGGGGTGCCGCGGTCTTCGACCGCGAGTCGCTCGCTATCGGCGTGTTGCTGATCGGCTTTACCGCCATCACCTTCACGCGGCGGGAGCGCGTGGGCTGGATCGGTGTCGGCGCGCTGTTCGTGAACCAGGGCTTCTGGATGCTGACGGCGGTCGTCGACCTCACGCACGCCGCCCCGTCGGTGATCGGCGCGGCGGTCCCGGCGGTGTTGTCGGTCGCGGCCGTCCTCGGACTCGTCGCGGTGGTGCTGCGGGCGCGCCGGATACGCGAGGCCGCCGCGCTGCCGGTTGGGATTACCGGCGTCGTCATTGCCGCACTGCTCGTGGTGTGCGTACCCGCGCTCGGTCGCGACGCCGAACGCGCGCACCCCGGCGACCTGCGCATCAGTGCGCACAACGTCGAGTTCTCCACCGACCGCCTGACCGCGCCCAGCGGCGACATCGGCGTCGTCTTCCGCAACCAGGACCTGTTCTGGCACACGTTCACGATTCGCAAGCTGCACGTGAATTTGCGGGTCGCCACCAGCGGCCGCGGCCGGGTTGTCATCAAGAACGTCCCGGCCGGGACCTACCGATTCATCTGCGCCATCCCCGGCCACGAAGCGGCCGGCATGAAGGGCGAACTCGTCGTTACTTGACGATCACGGCGGTGACCATGCCGTACATCCCGTCGTCCTTTTCGACGTGCGGGAGAATGTGGCAGTGCCACACCCAGGTGCCGGCCTTGTCGAGGTGCACCAGCACGGTGTAGCGCTCGCCTGGGCCCACGCTGAGCGTGTCGACCTTGTACGGCGCCGGCACGGGGAATCCGTCCTTCGCGATCACGATCTGGTCGAACTGGTGCATGTGCATCGGGTGGTACTGCGAACCCTCGTTGAAGTAGTCGACGAGGATCCAATCACCCTTGTTGGCCACGACCGGCGCGGTGGCCGGGAAGCTCTTGCCGTTGAGGCTGTAGCCGATGACGCCCGAGTCGTTGAGCACCATCGGGAAGTGCTGCGCGATCTGCACGCCCTGGTATTCGGCCGGCAGCGGCATGTCGCCCTGGATGATCGTGCCGAACATGCCGTTGGGCATGCTGACCTGCGACATGAAGTGCGGGTGGTACATCGCCACTGCGGGCTCGTCCGCCGTCCAGACGTACTCGAAGCTGTCGCCGGGCTTGATGGGGTCCTGCGTAAAGGGCGATACCCCGTCGTACTTGTTGTCGACGTTGATGCCGTGCAAGTGCAGGTCGGTCGCCATCGGCGTCTTGTTGTGCAGGATCAGGTGCACTTTGTCGCCGACGTTGACGCGGATCTGGGGCCCTGGAACGGTCCCGTTGAAGGTCCAGGCGTCGACGATCTTGCCCGGTGACACTTCCCACTTCGTGATCGCGGCGGTGATGTCGAACCACTTCTCGTTGCCCTTGACCTTGGTCGGCGCGAGCGGCTGGTTGCCGAGGCCTTCGGTCTTGGCCGGGAACGCCGTCATGCTGTCGAGCATCGACTTGGTCATGGCGGCGTAGTCCATCGTGCCCGACGACGACGACATCGAGGACATCGATTCCGAGGACGACGAGCCGCCGCTGGTGATCGTCAGCTTCGCCTGCATACCGGCTTCACGGTGGCCCGGGATCGAGCAGAACATCGTGTAGGTGCCGGGCTTCAGTTTGGAAACGTCGAGCGTCTCGTTCTTGCCGGCGTCGAGGTTCGACGTGGCGAGGCCCTGGCCTTCGATGGTCAGGTTGTGGGTGACCGACCCGGCGTTCATGGCCATGATCGAGCCGCCCTCGGGAACGGTCGCGTCGTCGATCTTGAATTCCTTGAGGTTGACCATGGCCGGCGCGGACGTGTTCCCCGCCGCGACGCTGGTGCCCGTGCCCTTCGTCTGATCAATGGCCCGCCAGCCGAAGCCAACACCAACGGCCGCTACGACCAGCGACAGGGCGGCGACGAAAACGGTAACGACCAAGAGGTTGTCCCGGCGCGAACCCTCGGGCAGCGATGCAAGAGTCATGCATCAAGATTCGGATTTGTCCGTCTTTTGGCGTAGGGCCGAATGGCCCAGATGGACGGCCCTGATGGTCCCGATCTGTCAGAGAGATGGTTTGCCGCGGCGCTCCGACAAGCGCGCCGCGTATGCCGCGGCTTCGGCCCGCCGGCTCATCCCCAGCTTGCCCAGCATGTTGGACACGTAGTTCTTCACCGTCTTCTCGGCGAGGAACATGCGCTCGCCGATCTGGCGGTTCGTGAGGCCTTCGGCGATGAGCTCGAGGATCGTCTGTTCCTGCGTCGACAAGCTGGCGAGCTCGTCGTTGTCCTCGCGATGACGGATGCGGTCGAGGACGCGGGCGGTGACGGCCGGGTCGAGCAGCGACTCGCCGCGGGCCACGCGGCGCACGCCCTCGACCAGGTCGGTGCCCCGCACTTGCTTGAGCAAGTAGCCCGACGCACCGGCCATGATCGCCGCGTAGACCGCGTCGTCGTCGGAATACGACGTGAGCATGATGCAGGCGATCTCGGGATGCAGCGAGCGAATCTCGCGGCAAACTTCGACGCCGTCGCCGTCGGGCAGCCGCACGTCGAGGATGGCCACTTCCGGCGACGTGGTCGGAATGCGGCTCAACGCCTCGGCTGCGGTGGCGGCTTCGCCGACGATTTCCATGTCGGGCTCAGCGCCGAGCAGCTCGCGGACGCCACGGCGAACGACCTCATGATCGTCGAGCAAGAACACACGGGTAGCCACGGGACCATTGTGGCCCGATTCGCGTGTGCCGGGTAGCCACCGGGACTTGGGACCATCGGCACTGGTCGCTCGAGCGGCTGGAAGCCCATCCTGCGATCAGGATGGTGACGTCGAGTGGAAATTGATCGCAACGGACTGGAAGTACTGCCGCGGGAGGAGTGTCTTCGGCTGCTGGGCAAGGCCACCATCGGCCGCATCGGCCTGAGCATGGGCGCGTTGCCGACGGTGCTGCCGGTGAACTTCTTCCTCGACGACGCCTGGATCCTCGTGCGTACCAACGTCGGCGCCAAGCTCGACGCCGCGCTCGACAATGCGGTGGTTGCCTTCGAGGTCGACGACTTCGACCCGCTGTATCACTCCGGCTGGAGCGTCGTCGTCACCGGCACGACGCGCGAGGTGACCGATCCCGAGGAGCTCGAGCGCCTGGAACTGATGCCGGTGCCGCGCTGGCTGCCGTCGAGCGGTCGCCTGATCGCGATTTCGACCGACCTCGTCACCGGCCGGCGCCTGCGCCCCTAGAAGCGGCGGCGCAGCGGCACGATCCAGTCGACGACGAGCCCGTTGCCGTCGCGGGGCATCATCGTCATGCTTCCGCCGAGCCGCTGGGCCCGCGCCGCCATGTTCTTGAGACCGTGCCCGTCGGCCCGGGGCGCGCCCTGCATGCCTACGCCGTTGTCGCTGACGCGCAGCTCCACCTTGTCCGTCACGAAGACCTCCACGGTGATCGCCGTCGCCTGGCTGTGACGGCGGGCGTTGCTCAGCGCCTCACGCAGGGTGGCAAGCAGTTCTTCGGCGATCTCGTCGGGCACGGCAGTGTCGACCGGGCCGTCGAAGAGGATGTGCGGTTCGAAGCCGAGCACCTCGCTGACCTCATCCGTTGTCGCCAGGATGCGCGACCGCAGATGGTGCTCGTCGGCCCCCGACGCTTCCAGGGCGAAGATCGCGGAGCGGATGTGTTTGATCGTGATGTCGAGGTCGTCGACGGCCGACTCGATGCGACTGGCGGTCGTCGCGGGGTCGGTGTGGGCCATGCGCGCCGTGGCCTGCAGCGCCAGGCCGGTGGCGAACAGGCGCTGGATAACGGTGTCGTGCAGGTCGCGGGCGATGCGCTCGCGGTCTTCGACCACCGCCAGTTCCTGCACGCGGTTGTGCAGGCGGGCGTTCTCGATGGCGACCCCGGCCGCCGAGGCCAGCGCCACGGCCAGCTCCTCGTCGATCTCGCTGAACTCGGGCGCGTCGATCTTCTCGGTCAGGTAGAGGTTGCCGAACACCTCGCCGCGCACGCGGATGGGCACGCCGAGGAACGACTTCATGGGCGGGTGGTGCGGGGGGAAGCCGTAGCTGTCAGGGTGCTTCTTGAGGTCCGGGAGCCGGATCGGCTGGGCGTCGACGATCAGCAGGCCGAGGATGCCCTTGCCTTCGGGCAGGTCGCCGATGAGGGCGTGCGTGTGGGCGTCGATGCCGACGGTGATGAAGTCCTCGAGGCGGGTGCGGGAGGGATCGAGCACGCCGAGGGCGCCGTACTTCGCCTCGACGAGTTCCGTCGCCACCACGACGATGCGGTGCAGCATGGCGGAGAGGTCGAGGTCCGTGCCGATCGTGACGACCGCATCCACCAGCTTGTGCAGCGTGTCGTGAGATCCGGGCACCACCTAAGTATTTCCCAATAGGTTGCGCCTGTGGCGACGTTTGATACTTATGACGAATCGATTGCCCGCGGCATGGTCAAGGTGCACGAATCACCCGACCGCGGCGGTCTCGACGGATGGCTCGGCATCCGCCTCGACGATATGTGGGCCGGGGGCTTGCGAGCGACGCTGCCCGTGCGCGCCGAACTGCTCACGCCGATGGGCAACATGCACGGCGGCGTCCTGTCGGCCTTCTGCGACCACGTGCTCGGCGTGGTCTGCTACCCGGTGATGCCACGCGGGGCGTGGGCCGCGACCACCGAGTTCAAGCTCAACCTGCTGGCGCCCGTCACCCAGGGCGACGCCGTCGCCACCGCCGAGATCGTGGCGCTGACGAAGCGTTCGGCCGTCGTGCGCATCGACATCGAGAACGAAGGTCGCACGGTTTGCCTGGCGCAGGGAACGGTGACGATCATGCCGTCGCGAGCATGAGATCCCCCGCCGCATGAGATCGCTCGGCGCGAACAGTTGAGCGCACGGGTGTTGGTGCTCGAGGCGCCGCGCGACTTGCGGACGCGCCAGTTGCCGCTGCCGGCGATCGGCGACGACGACGGCTTACTGCGCGTCGAGGCGTGCGGGTTGTGCGGGACCGATCACGAGCAGTTCACCGGTGCCATCCCGGTGTTCGCGCCGTACGTGCCGGGCCACGAGATCGTCGGGATCGTCGAAGCGGCGGGTGACGCCGCGCTGGCGCGCTGGGGCGTGTCGATCGGCCAGCGCGTCGCCGTCGAAGTGTTCATGTCGTGCCGCGCCTGCGACGCGTGTGTGGCCGGCGACTACCGCCACTGCGTCGCGCATCCCTTCCCCGAGTTCTACGGCAATGTGCCGGTGGAGCGCGCGCCGGGACTGTGGGGCGGTTACGCCGAGTACGTCTACCTGCACCGCGACGCCGTGCTGCTGCCGGTGCCCGAAGGGCTCGACCCCGTCCTCGCCACCGCGTTCAACCCGCTCGGCGCCGGTATCCAGTGGGGCGTCAACGTGCCCGGCACCAAGGCGGGCGACGTCGTCGCCGTGCTCGGGCCCGGCATCCGTGGGTTGTCGGCGGCCGCCGCCGCCAAGGACGCCGGCGCGGCGTTCGTGATGGTCACCGGCGCCGGAGCGCGCGACGCGGCGCGTCTCGAAATGGCGCGCCGGTTCGGCGCCGACCTCGTCGTCGACGTGGCCCAGGAGGATCCGGTGCGCGCGTTGCGGGCCGCGGTCGGCGACGTCGCAGACGTCGTGGTGGACGTGACGGCGAAGGCACCCGCGGCATTCGCGCAGGCGATCCGCTTGGCGCGCCGGCGCGGCACGGTCGTGGTGGCCGGCACGCGCGGCGGTGGGGACGCCCCCGGCGTGAACCCCGACGAGATCGTCTACAAGGAGTTGAAAGTCGTCGGCGCGCTCGGCGTCGATGCCCGCGCCTACGCGCCGGCGTTCGCCACGCTGGCGTCTCGTCGGTGGCCCTTCGCCGAATTGCCGCGGGAAGTCGTCGGCCTCGACGACGCCGCGGGTTTGCTCGCCGTTATGGCCGGTGATGTCGCAGATGCGACGCCGCCGGTCCACGGCGTCGTCGTGCCGCAGTAGGAATTCGCGCAAGATCGGCGTCAGGCAAGCGTTACTTGTGGGCGCACATGCCGGTGCGCAGAAGTAAAAGGAGAACCATCACGTGAAGAAGCGTGTTGCTGTTGTCGGTGCTGCCGCGGCGTTGCTCGGCGGACTCGGCGCATTTGCCCTTGCCCCCAGCGCGCAGGCTGACCCCGTCATCTGCGTCAACATCGACCTGAACCTCAACGGCACCCCCGTCGCCCAGGCGATCTGCCTGCCGCCCGACGGCGCGCCCGGCGTTCCGGGCGTGCCCGGCGTCCCCGGCCTGCCGCCGCTCCCGATCTAGACCACTTCGTACTTCCCAGCATTTCCGAACTGGCACTGTCAGCGACCGCTTTGCGGTCACTGGCAGTGCCAGTTCGTTTTCCGCTACGAGAACGCCAAGCCGTCGAAGCGGCCGTTGGTGCGCCACTCGGCGATGTAGGCGAAGTACGCCATGGCGCCCTGCGGGTAGCCGACGAACAGCGACGCGCCGTTGGCCAGCGGCTGGCCTTCGTTGTTGTAGTAGCCGGGGGTGCACTCGGAGTTGGCGCCGAGCATGCGCCCCGGGCCGCTCAGTAAGAGGTCGAGCCACTCCTGCTCGGCTTCCTTCGTGACCTCGATCTGTTCGTAACCGTTGTCCACGGCGTGCTTGATCGTGAGCGCGATCGTCTTGCCCGACTCGGTGAGGTTGTGGGGCACGTTCGAAATCAGGTTGGCGCCCTGCGTCGGCTGCACGATGAACATGTTCGGGAAGCCGTGGACGTGCGTGCCGTGCTTGGTGCGCATGCCGTCGGCCCAGTACTCCGACAAGCGCACGCCGTCGCGACCGACGGGGTCGTAGTTGGCCCGCGAGGTGAACGACGTGCCCACCTCGAACCCCGTCGAATAGATGATGCAGTCGACTTCGTACTCGACGCCGGCCACGACCACGGCGTTCTTGGTGATGCGCTCCACGCCCTTGCCGTCGGTGTCGATCAGGTGCGTGTTCGGGTTGTTGTAGGACTGCAAGTACTCGTCGTGGAAGCACGGGCGCTTGCACAACTGGTTGTACCAAGCCTTCAGGTTCTGCGCCGTGTCGGGATCGGCGACGAGCGCGTCGACGCGGGCGCGGATCTCTTCCATCTTCTCGAAGTCGGCGTCTTCGAATGCCGCCATCATGCCCTCAGGCGTCATCTGATCAGCGGGGAGGGTGGCGATGCGGTCGCGGATGCGGCGCGACAGATCGGTCCAACCGTCCATCACGAGGTCTTCCTCGGCCCAGCCGCCGGTCTGGTTGGCGGTGAAGTTCTCGAGCCAGCGCTGCTGCCAGCCCGGCGTCGCGATTGTCTTGAACCACTCGGGGTCGGTCGGGCGGTTGTCGCGCACGTCGACGGAGCTCGGGGTGCGCTGGAACACGAACAGCTCCCCGCACGCCTTCGCCAGATGCGGGATGCACTGCACGGCGGTGGCGCCGGTGCCGATGATGGCGACGCGCTTGTCCGCCAGCCGCTCCATCAGCGCGCCCTTGGGGTCGCCGCCGGTGTAGGCGTAGTCCCACCGCGACGTGTGAAACGAGTGGCCCTCGAAATCCTCGATGCCGGGGATGCCCGGCAACTTGGGCACGTGCAGCGGTCCGGTGCCCATAGCCAGGTACTGGGCGGTGAACTCGTCGCCTCGGTTCGTGCTTATGACCCAGCGCGAGTCGGCCTCGCGCCAGCGGAGATCGCGCACCTCGGTGTGGAACAGCGCGTTGTCGTAGAGGCCGTACTGCTTGCCGATGCGCTGGCAGTGCTCGTAGATCTCCGGACCGCGGGCGTACTTCTCAGTCGGCATGTATCCGGTCTCTTCGAGCAGCGGCATGTAGACGAAGCTCGCCGTGTCGCACATGGCGCCCGGGTAGCGGTTCCAGTACCAGGTCCCCCCGAAGTCGCCGCCCTTCTCGATGATGCGCACATCCGTGATGCCCTGCTCGACGAGACGGGCACCGGTGACGAGACCGGCGAAACCGCCCCCGATGAAGGCCACCGTCACGTGGTCGCGCAGCGGCTCGCGCTCCTGCACCGGGATGTAGGGGTCGGTGAGGTAGCCCTCGAGGTGCGTGCCCGCCAAGTGGCGGTACTGCGCGTTGCCGTCGGCCCGCAGGCGCTTGTCGCGCTCGGCGCGGTACTTCTGCTTCAGCGCTTCCTTGGTTGCTGTGTCGATTGCCACTGTGTTCCCCCCAGAACTTGACCAGGCGGTCAAGTTTAGTTGAGGGGACGAAGGTCCCGAAGATCGGTGTCTTCCCGCACTAGGACGCGCCGGGCGATTCCGGCATCCTGTGGAAGTGGATGGAGTTGCCGCCGCCGGGGATTAACCCCCGGCGGTCGGCTCCAGCTCCCGCTCTTCTCGCAGGTGCTCTTCGTGTTCGTGCTCGAACGCCGCCGCGCCTTCGCTGCCTTCGACCGACACGTTGGGCAGGAGCCGGTCGAGCCAACCCGGCAACCACCAGTTCTTGTCGCCCAGCAGTTCCATCGTGGCGGGGACGAGCAGCATGCGCACGACGGTGGCGTCGAGGAGCACCGCAGTGGCGAGGCCCGTACCCATGAGCTTGAACGTGCGGTTGTCCTCGAGCAGGAAGCTGCCGAAGACGACCACCATGATCGCGGCAGCCGCGGTGATGACCTTGGCGGTGGCCGCCAGCCCGTCGGCCACCGACCCGTGACTGTCACCCGAATGCAGCCACTCCTCACGCACGCGCGACAGCAGGAAGACCTCGTAGTCCATCGACAGGCCGAACACGATGGCGAAGAGCATCATCGGCGCCCATGGTTCGATCGGCCCGGGTGACAGACCGGTGAGTTTGCCGAACCATCCCCACTCGAACAGCGCCACCACGACGCCGTAGGCGGCGCCGATCGACAGCATGTTCATGATGACGGCCTTGAGCGGCACCAGTACCGAGCGGAACACCGTCATCAGGAAGAGGAACGACACGCCCAGCACGGCGAGGAAGAAGAACGGCAGGCGCTGGCCCATCTGATCGGACTGGTCGACGCTGGCGGCGGTGAAACCGGTGACGTGGATCGGCGAACCGATGGCCGCCACCACCGGCGGCAACACGGTCTTGCGCAACCGGTGCACGAGATCGGCGGTGGGCCCGTCCTGCGGCCCCGTCTTGGGCGCGACCGTCCACAACACTGCGGTGGGAGCGATCGGGCTGTTGGGAATCGGATCGGTGACGAAGGCGACGTTGGGATCAGCCCCGACCGCTTGCTTGAGCCCGGCGAGGGCGCTGGCCTGCGTGCCGGGTTGCAGCTTCGCCACGAGCAAGAGCGGCCCGTTGTAGCCCTTGCCGAACCCGTCGACCAGCAAGTCGTAGGCCTTGCGCGTCGTGGTGCTCTTGGCGTAGTTGGACTCGTCGGAGAAGCCGAGGCGGAAGCCGAGCACGGGAATCGACAGCAGCAACAGAGCGGCAGCCGAGGCGAGGAACGCCGTCCACGGTCGGCGCTGGATGCCGTGGCTCCAGCGGTACGCCAGCGTCTCGCGACGAGGCTTGACCGGGCGGTGCCGCACCTCGCGCTTGAGCGCCGGCACCGCGAAGCCGAAGCCCAGCGTGAGCGCGGCCAGCACGCCGGCGACGGCGAGGACGGGCCAGGCGCCGAAGCCGTAGGCGACCAGGCCGACGGCGACGAGGCCCGCGGCGATCAGGCCGCGCCAGCGGGTGCGCTCGACGTTCAGGCCGGAGAAGCCCAGGAGTGCCGGCAGCAGCGTGAGCGACGACAGCACCGTGATGAGCACCGTGACCGACGCGCTCACCGCGAGGCCGCGCACGAAGTCGACGCCCATCAGCAGCATGCCGAGCAGGGAGATGACCACGGTGCCGCCGGCAAAGATCACCGAGCGCCCGGCGGTGTCGAGCGCGATCGCGACTGACTCGCGCACCGTGTGGTTGAGGTGCAGCTGTTCCCGGTGGCGGGTGACGATTAGCAGCGCGTAGTCGATGCCGACGCCGAGGCCGATCATCACGCCGAGGAACGGGGCGAACTCCGGTACCGACAGCAGGTGACTGAAGAAGATCACGAACGCGCCGCCGATCCCGATGCCGAAGAGCGCCACCGATACCGGCAAACCCATCGCCAGCACGGAACCGAACGCCAAAATGAGGATGACGATGGCGAACCCGAGGCCGATGGTCTCGGTGGTCGGCGACTGGAAGGCGGCGAAGATCTGGCCGCCGAGTTCGATCTGTACGCCGTCGATGTGCGGCTCGGCCGCGAGGACCTTGGTTTTGATCGCCGGGATCTTGCCGAAGTCGGTGCCGCTCGGGAAGTTGATGTTGGCGTAGGCGATCTTGCCGGCCTCCGGCCCCGCGGCGGAGATGAACCGCTGGCCGCCCGGTTCGTACGGGCTCTCGACTTTGGCGATGCCGCGAATAGCGGCGACCTTCTGGAACATGGTCGTCATCGCCGCCTGGACCGCTGGGCTGTTCACGCCCTGATCGGCCTTGAACACGATGGTGCCCGTCATGCCGGACTGGCCGCCGGGGAACTCGGACTTGAGGATGTCGAGACCCTTGCCAGAGTCGGCACCGGGAATGTTGAAGTCCTGCTTGTAGTCGGCCTTCACGACGCCGCTGGCGATGCCGTTGAGGACGATGAGGGCGAGGACCCACAGCACGACGACGAGGCGGCGCCGGTCGTGGCACCACGTGCCGAGGCGAGCGAACATGGCGCCAGGCTACTGACGGGGTGTTACACCGGAGAAGCCGATGCGGGCCAGTTCACAACGTTCAAACGTTCAGCTCACGCGACCATTCACGAGCGCGGCGAGCTTCTTCGGCGCCTGGCTGCAATAGCTGTCGGCGACGAGCTCGGCGACCTCGTCCCAGTCGGTGCGGTCGTCGAAGATCATGGCGAGCACGTTTGACCCCCAGCCCGCCTTGAAGAACGGGTGCCCCGACCGCACGAGCGCCTCGAATTCGGGCGGGTCGGAACGGAACTGCATCATCGGGACGGGGCCCTCGGGTCGTTCGACGGCGAACACGTGGGCGAATGTGCGCTGGCGGATCAACCACCGGCGCCCGTTCCATGCGTCCTGTTCGTGGGCGTCGGGCAGCGCCAGGCAGATGGCGCGCAGCTTCTCTTCGACGTCCACGGGAACCTGGCCCCACTCCATCGCCGTCTAGTTTCGTCGCGATGCGACGGCAGGTGTCGGGCTTTCTGGCCGTGGCGCTATGCGTGCCGCTGGGCTCCTGTGCTGACAAGCCGATGCCGAAGGGCAACGTCACGGTGTTCGCCGCCACGTCGTTGACGGGCGCGTTCCGCGACATCGGCGCCGCATTCGAGGCGGCCAATCCGGGCACGAAGGTGACGTTCAACTTCGCGGCGTCGTCGGCGCTGGCGCAGCAGATCAGCGACGGCGCCACGCCTGACGTGTTCGCGTCGGCGGACACCAAGTCGCTGCGTACCGGCTCCGTGTTCGCGCGCAACCGACTCGTGATCGTCACCAAGCCCGGGAACCCCGGGCGCGTGAAGTCGTTGGCCGACCTGGCGCACGCCGGTGTGATCTCGCTGTGCGGCGCTGAGGTGCCGTGCGGCCTGTACGCCGCGACGGCGTTGGCGAAGGCCGGCGTGACGCTCGACGAGTCCGGCGTGACGCGGGCCCCGAACGCCGCCGCGACGCTGACCGCGGTGAGCGAGGGCGACGCCGTCGCCGGCATCGTCTATGCCACCGATGCGAAGGCGGCGGGCGCGCGCGTCGCCACGGTCGCGATCCCGGACGGCGTGAACGTGCTTGCGTCGTATCCGATCGCGACCCTCCGCCACACCCGCGCGGCGCGCGCGTTCGTGGCGCTCGTGCGCGGCCGCTCCGGCCAGCGCATTCTCGAGCGATTCGGGTTCATCGCGCCGTGAACGACGCCCGCCGACCACCCGCCGTGATCGTGGTCGGCGGCGTTCTTGCCGCGGCGTTCTTCGCGCTGCCGCTGTTCGGGCTGCTGCAACGGGCGCGCTGGTCGACGCTGGCCCACGACCTCACGACGCACGCCGCGCTGGACGCGCTTCGGCTGTCGTTGCTGTGCGCCGTCGCTGCAACCGTGCTCGCGGTCGTGTTCGGCACGCCCCTCGCGTGGCTCCTCGCCCGCGGCGAGTTCGCCGGCCGGCGACTGTTGCGTGGCCTCGTACTGTTGCCGCTGGTGTTGCCGCCCGTCGTCGGCGGCGTCGCGTTGCTGGCGGCGTTCAGCCTGCGCAGCCCACTCGGCGGCTGGTTGCACGACGCGCTCGGACTGCAATTGACGTTCTCTCCCGCGGGCGTTGTCATGGCGCAGACGTTCGTGGCGATGCCGTTCTACGTCATCACGCTCGAGGCGGCGCTGGCCGGCGTCGACCGCCGCTACGAGGACGCGGCCGCGACCCTGGGTGCCTCGCCGTGGCGCATCTTCTGGCGCGTGACACTGCCGCTGGTCGCGGGGTCGGTCGTGGCCGGCGGCGTGCTGGCGTTCGCCCGGGCGCTCGGTGAGTTCGGCGCCACCATCACCTTCGCCGGCAACGTGGCCGGACGCACGCAGACGCTGCCGCTCGACGTGTACCTGCTGCTCGAAACCGACCCGGGTGCGGCGCTGGCGCTGAGCTTGTTGCTGGTCGCGGTGTCGATCACGGCGCTCGTCGCGCTGCGCGATCGCTGGTGGGTGCGGGCGTGAAGGTCGCGGTCGCCGAGCGCGACATCCACGTCGAGTTCGACGCGCCCGACGGCCAAGTCACGGTGCTGCTCGGACCCAACGGCGCCGGCAAGAGCACGGTGTTGCGCGCCGTGGCGGCGTCGTCGCCGTCGCGGGTGGGATTGATGTTCCAGGATCACTTGTTGTTCCCGCACATGTCGGTGCTCGACAACGTCGCCTTCGGCCCGCGGTCGCGTGACGTCGGGCGCGCGTGGCTGGAACGCATCGGGCTCTCGGCGCTCGCCGCCGCCAAGCCGCGCACGCTCAGCGGCGGGCAGGCGCAACTCGTCGCACTGGCGCGCACGCTGGCGGCGTCACCCGACTCGTTGCTGTTGGACGAGCCGCTGGCCGCCCTCGACGCCGCCACGCGTGTCGCCGTGCGCCGCGAGCTGCGTCGGTTCCTCGCCGAGTTCGCCGGGGCGACTGTGCTCGTCACGCACGATCCCGTCGACGCGTATCTGCTGGCGGATCGCGTCGTCGTGATCGAGCACGGGCGCATCACGCAGGAAGGAACCCTCGCCGACATCACGGCGCGGCCGGCGTCGCGCTACGTCGCCGAACTGGTCGGCACGAACCTCGTGCGCGGCACGGCGACAGGTGTATCGATCACGACGGTTGAGGGCGCGCAGCTGACGCTCGCAGAGCCCGTCGACGGCGACGTGCTGGCGACGATCGCACCCGAGGCAATCACGCTGCACGCGGCCCAACCGCACTCGAGTGCGCGCAACCGCTGGCGCACAACCGTCGAGCACGTCGAGACGATCGGCGCGCGCGTGCGCGTCCAGTTGGGCGACCCTCTGCCGCTGGTGGCCGAGATCACACCGGCCGCAGCCACGGACCTCGACATCACGGAAGGTTCGGCCGTGTGGGCGAGCGTCAAGGCGACCGAGATCGTCACCTATCCGTCGTAACGCGACGTGGCTATCCGAACACCAGTTCGGTATAATGAGAGCAACCTTCGCAGCCCGGTTCGAGTGGCTCGCCTGTGTCGTCAGACGTCTTTCGATTGTGAGGTTTTCATGTCGACGTCTGTTTCTGAGCAGGGCCGCGAGCTGATCGCGGCGTGGACCGAGATTGAGCGCGGGGTCGCCGAGTGGGTCCTGAAACTCGCCGACTTCGACGCCAGCGGATTGTGGAAGGAGGACGGTCACGCGACCTGCGCGTCGTGGCTGGTCGACCGCTGTCAGATTGCCCGGTCAACCGCCTTCGAAAAGTTGAAGGTGGCGCACGAACTCACCCGCCGTAATGTCGTGCGGACGGCATTCCTCGACGGGCTGCCCTATTCGAAGGTCCGGCTATTGGTTCGTCTGGTCGGCGTGGACGCTGAACGCGACGAGTTGTTCGTTCACCACGCAGAGCACGACTCGATTCGCGTGCTCGAACAGCGTGTTGACACGTGGAACGAGTACCACGATCAGGATCGCAAACCCTCCAGCCTCGATGACCACTACGGGATTCGTCGCCAACGCGGCTTCGGCGGCGGTCTCGGCAAGGTGGTGATCGAGGCTCCGGACGACATGCTCGACCGCATGTTCGCCGTTGTCGATGCCTACGGTGACTATCTCTGGCGCAACCAACCGGAGTCTGCAATGCAGACTCGTCCACAGGCTGTGGATAACTCTGACGGAGAGCTCCGGCGGGCGCCGGGGGCGCAGCGGCTCGACTGGTTGTTCGATCTCCTCGAGGAACGGGCGCTGGCGGACCCGCGCGCAATCGATCCGTACAAGGCGACGGTCGGGGTGACGATTCAGTACGAAGACCTGATCAACGCGTCCGGCCCCGGGCTCAGCTCGCAGGGGACGTGGCTCACCGGTGAGGCCGTGCGCCGCCTCGCTTGCGACGCCGGCATCCATCGCATCTGCTCCTTCCATCACCATCTGGTGCACGAAGGCGGATGGACGGCGGCGTGGAACGCGAGCACCGGCGTCACGCGGCTCGAAGGACCGAAGGGCCAGATCCTCGAGACGACGACCACGTTCCGAAGAGCCGCCTAACGGGCGCGCTGGTACGTGGCCGTGAGTTCGCCGCGGGCGAGTGGCGCCGCCGCGGCGATGGCGGCGCGGACGCTGTCGGGCGACGCTCCGTCGTTCACCGGGAGCCGGTGCCGCAGGGCGTAGACGAAGAACCGGTAGTGGTGCGCGGCCGCGCCCTTCGGCGGGCACGGCGGCGTCCACCCGCGGCCGCCCCCGGAGTGCGCTCCCTCGTGGACGGCGCCGGTCGCGGCGTGCGCACTCGGGTCGAAGCCCCACGCCGTCCAGTGCACGAACGTGCCCGAGGGGGCGTCGGGGTCGTCGACGACGATGGCGATCGACTTCGTCGCCGCCGGAACCTCGCCCCATGCAATTGGTGGTCGCGCGCCACTGCCGTCGCAGGAGTATTGAGGCGGGATGGCCGCCCCGTCGGCGAACGCCGCGCTCGACACGGTGACCGATATCGGCGCGCCGGGCACCGGCTCTTGTGCCTTGCGGGAGCGGCCACATGCGCCGAACAACACAAGGCCCACCAGCACGAGCACCGACACGCCTCGCATGGTTAGAGCGGCAGCCACTCCACGACGTCGGCGGCTTCGCCCGCGGGTGGGATGCGCACGAGGGCGTTGGCGTCCGTGAGGTTCGACAGCATGTGGCTCGCCTGGTGGCCGAGTTGTTCGATGCGCACGCGGCCGTCGGCGTCGTAGACGGCGCGCGCCCGGAGCCAGAAGGTCTTGCCCTCTTCGCGGCGCACGCCATCGGGCATCCGGGCGCGGCGCCAGCGGGCCCGGGGGTCGAGGCCGCTCATCACGTCGAGCGCGGCGCGGACGTAGACGTGCAGGTTGACGAACACTGCGCCGGGGTTGCCGGGCAGGCCGAGCAGGAGCGAGTCGCCGCGCTTGGCGACGAACAGCGGCATGCCCGGCTTCTGCGCCACCTTGTGCAGCAGTACGTCGGCGCCGAGTTCTCGTGCGACGGCAGGGATGAAGTCGTAGTCGCCGACCGACACTCCCCCGCTCGTCAGTACGAGGTCGGAGGTGGCAAAGGCGCGCGCGAGCGCGTCGCGCACCGCTGCCTCGCTGTCGGCGATGTGGGCGACGGCGACGGGAGCGACGCCCCACGACTGCAACAGCGCGGTCATCAGCGGGCCGTTGGAGTCGGTCACCTGGCCGAGACCCAGCGGCGCGCCGAGCGGCACGACCTCGTCACCGCTCACGAGCACGGTGACCCGCGGGGTGGCGTACACGCTCACCGTGTCGGCGCCGGCCAGCGCCAGCGCGCCGACGACCCCGGGCGTGACGACCACGCCCGCCTTGGCCACCCGCGAGCCGGCGGCGAGTTCCTCACCAGCGCGCCGGTAGTCGGCGCCGGTCTCGATGCGTTGGGTCACCGTGGTGCGCTCGTCACCGCCGGGTTCGGTCGCCTCTTGACGCACGATCGTGTCGGCGCCCTCGGGCACGACGCCGCCGGTGAAGATGCGCATCATCGTGCCGAGGTCGAGGAACGGCCGCTGGTCGTAGCCGCGAGCAGCGACGACGCCCTTGACCGGCAACGTCACTGGGACCTGCGCGATGTCGGCGTGCCGCGCCGCGTAGCCGTCGACCGCGCTCTGATCGAAAGGTGGGAGCGCGAACGCCGCGTGCACGTCGGCGGCGAGTACCCGACCGAGCGCGTCGGCCAGTGACAGGACTTCGGAGGGCAACGGGCCAACGGCGCCGGCAACGATCGCCAGCGCATCGTCGACCGGGATCACTGGTAGCCGCCGTCGTGGGGGAACTTCACGTGCACGACATCGACGAGGTGGCGCAACGCCTCGACGATCGCTTCCATCGTCTCGGTGGCCCCGCCGCGCGAACCCGGCGCGGTGATGACGATCGTCGTGCCGATGAGTCCGGCGACGCCGCGCGACAACATGGCGTAGGGCGTCTTCGTCATGCCGTAGGCGCGTGCCGCCTCCATGATCCCGGGGATCTCCATGGTGAGCATCGGCCGGATGGTGTCGGGCGTGCGATCGCGCGGCCCGACACCGGTGCCGCCGACGGTCACGATCACCTCGGGCCGTTGGAGCAACCATCGCTCGAGGGCGACGACGAGTTCGTCGGGTTCATCCGGCAAGACCTCGTGCGCGATCACCCGTATGCCGGCGGCGTTCAGTGCGTCGGCGACCGCGCCACCGGCGGTGTCGGCTTTGGCACCCGACGCGACGGTGTCGGACAACGTCAACACGACCGCCGTCGGACCTGGGTGCGTCTGCGCCATCAGAGCGCGCATCCCTGGACGTAGGCCCGCGTGCCGTCGGCGTAGAACTCCTCTTTCCAGATCGGCACCCGGCGCTTCACTTCGTCGATCCCGTAGCGCGAGCCCTCAAAGGCGGCGTCGCGATGGGCGGCGCGCACGACCACGAGCACCGCTGCCTCACCGATGCGCAGCTCGCCGATGCGGTGCTGGATGCGGCACGCGCCGGCGGCGAACTTCGTCAGCACCTCCTGCTCGATCTCGGCGATGGCGCGCTCGGCGACGGGAACGTGGGCGGTGTAGATCAGCCGCGTCACCGCCTTGCCGTCGTGGTGGTCGCGCACCGTGCCGGAGAACACGACGAGGCCGCCGCAGTCAGCGCGCTCGGTCTCGGCGAGCAGCGCGTCGAGTTGCAGCGGCGTCTCCTGGATCCGCATCAGCAGCCCCCCGACACCGGCGGCAGCACCGCCACCTCGTCGCCGTCGCGCACCAACGCATCCCGCGTCACGATCTCGTCGCCCACCGCGATCGCGCAGTGCGGGAGCAGTTCGTCCAGCGCGGCGTTGGACGCGGCCAGCGCGTCGACGAGTTCGCCAACGGTGAGGGGCAGCGCGACGTCGACCTTGAGCCACGACTCTCCCCCGACGCAGTCGCGCGCCGGGCCGAACAGCAGCACCTCAACCACCGCGGGTGTGCATCTCCAAATGCGGATCGCGCTTGAGCAGCGTGACGGGCACCGACGCGGCGCGATGGTCAGCCGACAAACGGTCGACCGCGCCCTGGTCGGCGCGCTCGGACCACACGCCGGCGATGAGGCGCGCCAAGTCGTCGGTCGACGCGCCGGCACGCAGCGGCGCCCGCAGGTCCGTGCCGCCGGTGGCGTAGAGGCAGCGGTACCAGACGCCGTCGGCCGTCACCCGCGAGCGATCACACGCCGCACAGAACGGCGTCGTCGTCGAGGCGATGATGCCGAAGACGCGCCCGTCGGGCAGTTGGTAGCGCACGGCCGGCGCCGACGCCCGTGAGCCGATGGCCAGCGGCGGGCCCAGTGCGTCGCCCACCCGCGCCAGGATCTCCGCCGCGCTGACCACCTTCTCGCTCTCCCATCGGGTGGCGCCGCCCACGTCCATGTATTCGACGAACCGCACCTCGGCCTCGATGACCGCCGCGAAGTCGAGCAGGTCGACGAGCTCGTCGTCGTTGACGCCACGCACCACGACGGTGTTGATCTTTGTGCCGCCGAAGCCGGCACCGCTCACCGCGCCGATGCCGGCGAGCACGGTGGCGTGGTTGTCGCGCGACGTGATGGCGAGGTGCCGTTCGGGCCGCAGGGTGTCGAGGCTCACCGTCACCCGGGCGAGACCCGCGGCCTTCAGCTCCGAGGCGTAGCGCGCCAGTTGCGTGCCGTTGGTGGTGAGGCTGACCTCGTCGATGCCCTCGACGTTGGCGATGCGGGCGACGACCGCCGGCAGGTCACGGCGCAGCAGCGGTTCACCACCGGTGATGCGCACCGATCGCACGCCAACCGCCGCGAACGCGGCCACGACCCGCTCGCACTCCTCGAAGGTGAGGATGTCCTCGCGCGGCAGCCACGTGTAGTCCTGCTCGGGCATGCAGTAGCTGCACCGCAGATCGCAGCGGTCGGTGACCGACAAGCGCAGGTCGCGCAGGGGCCGGCCGCGTGCGTCCGTGATCACACCTCTATTTGAACACGAGCGAACCGTCGGCGAAGTCGGCGTTCGGCAGGATGTCCTTCTCGGCCGTGTAGTCGTGGCGCAGGCGCCACGGGTCCTCGGGGCCCTGCTTCGGCATGAGATGGAGCGACCGCGTGAGGTATCCCGGGTTGAAGTTGTCGGGCTCGACCCACGGCAGCCGTTCCATGTCGGCGAGCTCTTCGGGGACTTCGGGCACGACCATCGTGGAGCCGTTCTCGTCCATGTAGTTGAGCAACCGGCACACCAACTCGCTGATGAGATCGGCGCGCAGCGTCCAGCTCGAGCGGAAGTAGCCGAACACGTACGCCAAGTTGGGCACGCCGGTGAACATGATCCCGCGGTAGGTCGTGGTGTCGGCGAAGTTCACGGGCTCGCCGTCGACGCGAAAGGCCACCTCACCCATCACCGCGAGATCGAAGCCCGTCGCGGTGATGATCACGTCGGCTTCCAGCACGTCGCCCGACTCCAGCTCGATGCCGGTCGGGGTGAAGCGCTTGATGGTGTCGGTGACGACATCGGCCTGGCCGTCGCGGATCGCCTTGAACAGGTCACCGTCGGGCACGAGCGCGATGCGCTGCTGCCATGGGCGGTACTTCGGGTTGAAGTGTTTGTCGACGTCGAAGCCTTCGGGCAGCACGCTCTTCACGCCTTCGATGAGCATGCCGCGCACCATCTCGGGCTGTTCGTAGGACATCTTGGCGATGAGGTCGTGCGCCTCGACGACGGACTGGCGCACGCGCTCGTGGATCTCCATGTCGTCGACGCCCTCGGCGCGCAGCTGATCGGCCAGTTCGTTGCGGTTGGCGCCGACGAAGAAGAACGTCGGCGAGCGCTGCAGCATCGTGACGTGGGCGCAGTCGTACGCGATGTTCGGGATGAGCGTCGCCGCCGTAGCGCCCGAGCCGATGACGACGACGCGCTTGCCCGACAGGTCGACGTCCTCAGGCCACTCCTGCGGGTGGATGACCTCGCCCTTATACGCGGAGAAGTCGGGCCACTCGGGCGTGTAGCCCTGACGGTGGCGGTAGTAGCCCTGGCACATGTAGACGAAGTTCGCCGTAACGGTGTACGCCTCGCCCTCGGTGGGCTGCATGGTGACGGTCCACACGCGGTCGTCGGTCGACCACGCGGCGTCGACCACGCGCGTGTTGTAGCGGATGTGCGGCGCGAGGTTGTGCTCCTCGATCGTCTCGCCCATGTAGTGGAGGATCTCGTCGGCCGACGCGATCGGCGCCTTGCGCCACGGCTTGAACTTGTAGCCGAAGGTGAACAGGTCCGAGTCGGAACGGACGCCGGGGTACTTGTGCGTCCACCACGTGCCGCCGAAGTGGTCGAGCGCGTCGACTATCAGAAACGACTTGTCCGGGCACTGCGCCTGCAAATGGCAGGCGCCGCCGATGCCCGAGATGCCCGCGCCGACGATCAGTACGTCGAAGTGTTGTTGATCCACCTGCTCAGTATCGCGTGAATTAATGCGCGGCGATTAATGCACCCAGCGCGACCGCGAGCAGCACCGCGTTGCGCGCCAGCGTCGGCCACCCCGCCGGCGTCGTCGCCAGTTGGCCGAAGCAGGCGCAGGGGACGTCGACGCCGCGGAGGTGCTGCACCGTGAGGGCGGCGAGGAACACGGCGAGCAACACCGATGCGGTCGCGGCGCCGATGTAACCGAACCCCGGGAGGACCAACAGCGCACCAACGGCGAGCTCGACGGCGCTCAACAGGAACGCAACCGCCGGCCGGTACGCCGGTGGTACACCGACGCCGCCGACGGTGCGGCGGGCGCCCTCGGGGTCGCGCAACTTCGCCACGGCGGCGACGACGAACACCGCGGCGAGCGCGACGCGCACGACGACCAACACGGTCACAGCGCGGCGCGACGAATTCGGCGGTGCATGGGCTGGTCGCACCGTACATTCGGCGCCGTGCGCGATACCCGCTCGCCGTGGTCTCCCCGGATCGGAGGCTTCCTCGCGGCCGAGGCGCTCAGCGCCATCGGGTCGTTCGCCACCATGATCGCCATCTGGGCGTACGCCGCGTACCGCTACCACGCGTCGCCCGGCCAGATCGCGCTCTACGGCGTGGCGTTCTCCGCGCCCGGCGTCGTGCTCGGACCGCTGGCCGGAGTCGTGGTCGACCGCGCCGGCCCGCGCGCCACGCTCATCGGTGCCAAGGTGCTCGGCATCGCGGCCTCGCTCGCGCTGCTGAGCGCCCACAGTTTCGCCGCGCTGACGTTGCTGAGCGCGCTCCACGGCGTGGGCGCGGCGTTCGCCCGCCCCGCAATCCAGTCGTTGCCGCCCCGCATGGTCGACGACGCGTACCTGGCGCGCACCAACGCGCTGCTCGGTCTCTCCGAACAGCTGTCGATCGTGCTCGGGCCGGTCTTCGCCGGCGTCGCCATCGGCTTGTTCGGCTTCAAGGGCGCCTTCGTGTTCGACGCCGCCACCTACGCCCTCGGCATCGTTGCGCTGCCCCTCGTCCACCTGACGTCCGTCGCGCGCGTCGCCACCCACGAGCACCCGTGGCGCGACGCGGCGGCCGGGTGGCGCGTCGTGGCCGACACGCCGCTGGTGCGCCGCGTCGTGACGGCGAACTTCACCCTGCACCTGCTCTACGGCACTTCGATGCTGGCCGAACCGCTCTACGTACGCGACGTGCTGCACCGGTCGCCGAGCGTGTTCGCGTCGCTCCAGACCGCCTTCGGCGTCTTCGTGATCGTCGCGGGCCTCATCGCAGCGCGCGCCGGCGAGCGCATGGCGCGCTTCGGTTGGATCACAGCGGGTGTGCTCGGCTCGGGCGTGGCCGCTGCCATCTACCTCGGCACGACCAGCGTGGTGATCGCGTTTGCCGGCGTCACGGTGTGGGGGTTCTTCACCGGCTTCGTCGGCGGGCCGGCCGTCACGCTGCTCCAGCGGTCGACGCCCGAGTCGGTGCACGGCCGCGTCATGGCCGCCGATCTGCTGGCCAGCAACCTGGCGCTGTTCCTCGGCCTTGGCGCCGGCGGCGTTTTGATCGGCGCCGTCGGGCTGCGGCCGTGGATCTTCACGCTGGGCACGCTCGTGGTCGTGGCCGGCACGGCGCTGACGCTCAGCGACCGAGCCGAGACGCGTACTGCTCGAGCAGCGCGTCCTGCTCAGCCGTCTGCGGACCCGCTGCCGGCCGCGCGGCGCGCACCGCACTGAGCGCGTCGCGCAGCGACAGCCCGAGGTCCATCAGCAGCGCGGTGGCCGTGGTGCCGGCGCGGCCGATACCGGCGCCGCAGTGGACGATGAGGCCCTCGCCCTGCGTCAGTCGCGCCTTCAGCGTGTCGAGAAACGCAGCGAAGTCCTCCACCGGCGGCGCGTGCATGTCCGGCCACGGCGCCCAAACGGCACGGCCGCCGCGATTGGCCACCAACCACTCGACGTAGTCGGGGTAGCGCTCCGACAACTCGTAGCCCTCGTTGAGGCACACGATGGCGGCCGCCTGCGTGCGGGCCAGCGCCCCTTCGGGGTCAGGGCCGACGAAGTGCTTGCCGCACAGCCACAGCCGGCCCCACGACGGGTCGGGCAAAGGCACCTCGTCGATGCCGCCGTTGCGCGACCGTTCGGAAAGCCAGGACATCTCGGTCACATAGTGGACCGCTGCGGTGTCTTCTGAGTAATGCAAGCTGTTCTGGTGGCGGAGCGAGGGGCGGGGCCGTTGGACGACCCAAGAGACGACGCGGGGCTGTTCGCCGCCATCTATCCATCGCTGCGGGCGTTCGCCGCGGTCACCGGGCCTGTCGACGTTGAGCCCGACGACCTCGTGCAGGAGGCCGTCGCCCGCACCCTGCGCACCCACCGCCTCGTCGACCTCGACGACGCCGGCGCCTACCTGCGCCGCGCCATCGTGAACCTCGCCGCCAACCGGCGCCGGTCGCTGGCGCGCTTCCGCGTCGCGTTCGCCCGCCTCGACCGCGTCGACGAAGGCCAGGCGCCGCAGTACGACAGCGACTGGCAAGACCTGCTGCGCCTTGACCCGCACGATCGCGCCCTGCTGTTCATCGTCGAGGTCGAGGGCGGCACCTACGCCGAAGCCGCCAGCACGCTCGGCATCACCGAGCAGGCGGCGCGCACGCGCGCGGCGCGTGCGCGCCGGCGCTTGCGCGCCGAAGTCGAAGGAGCACGCAATGAGTGACCCAACTCCGTCAGGCTGGACCGACCGGCTGCGGCGCCTGTCGGCGCGCGGCGATGCCCGCGGCGCCGATGACGTGTTCGCCGCCGCCAGCGCCGACGCGTCTTCCCCGGCGCCGGCGCCCACCGTCGTGCCGCTGTACCGCAACCCGCGGGCGCTGACGACCATCGCGGCGACGGTGATGGTGCTCGCCGGCATCGTCGCCGCCCTCAACGTGGGCGACGGCAACGGCCGCGACGCCGTGTCGCGGCGGGCGCTCGGCACCACGTCGTCAACGCTGACGCCAGGCGCGACAACGCCGACCACCCTCGACGGGAACACCAAGGTGTACCTGGCCTCGACGCGGCTCGTCCCGTTCAACCAGTGCGGCACCTTGGCCAGCTACGCCAAGGCGCAGGCGCTGAAGGATGTCGGGCCCAACGGCCTGCCGGGTGTGGGCACCGTCGGCATCACGGATCAGCGGATGATGGCGAACGCCGCCGGTACCGCCAGCGGCGACACCGCCGCGCCCAAGGCCGAGTCCAGCACTTCGGCGCCGGCGTACTCCGACACCAACGTGCAAGAGGCGGGCATCGACGAACCGGATTCGGTCAAGACCGACGGCCACACCGTGTACCAGATCGCCAACGGCAGAGTGTTCGCCACCTCGGCGGGCGACAACCCGCAGCTGCTCGGGTCACTCGCTGTCGACGGCGCCACCGAGATGCTGCGCATCGCCGACCGCCTCATCGTCGTGTCGCCCGGTGGGGTCTACTACCCCGCTTCAGGTGGAGCTGTCGCTCGCCCGATGGCCGGCGGCGACGTGGCGTCGCCTTATCCAGGCGGCGGCACTTCGAGCCAGTCGCGCTTCACCGTGGTCGACGTCTCCAACCCGAAAGCGATGAAGGTCACGGGTCACCTCGACGTGGACGGTTCCTACGTGTCGGCGCGCACGGTCAACGGCGTCGCCCGCCTCGTCGTGCGCTCGAGCCCCAACCTCACGTTCTCGTATCCGCAGGACGGCACCACCGAGGCCGAGGCGGCGGCCAAGGAGCACAATGCGTCAGTGATCCGCGGCGCGGCGGCTGACGTGTGGCTCCCGCACTACACGGCGACTGACGCCAGCGGCCGCGAGCAGACAGGCAAGACGTTCGCCTGCGGTGACAGCTACCACCCGCCGCAGTTCTCCGGCTTCGGCATGCTGAGCGTGCTGAGCTTCAACACCGAGAACCCGTCCTACACCCGGGCGGCGTCGGTCATGGGCGACGGCGACATCGTCTACGCATCGGACACGCGGGTCTACGTCGCGACCAACGCCTGGAGCAGCGTGACGCCGGCGAGCAACTCGTTCGCCCCTTCGTCGTCGACCCTCATCCACGCCTTCGACATCAGCGACCCGGTGCAGGCCGTCTACCGCGAGTCGGGACGCGTCAACGGCACCGTGCTCAACCAGTTCTCGATGTCGGAGTACAAGGGCGCACTGCGGGTCGCCACCACCGACGCCGGCAACGGATCGGAAAGCTTCGTCACCGTGCTCGGCGACTCGGGCAGCGCGCTGGTGCCCGTCGGCCAGGTCGGTGGTCTCGGCAAGGGCGAGCGCATCTACGCCGTGCGCTTCATCGGACCGGTCGGCTACGTCGTGACCTTCCGCCAGTTCGACCCGCTCTACGTCGTCGACCTCAGCGACCCGACCAAGCCGCGGGTGACCGGGTCGCTCGAAGTCTCGGGCTACTCGGCCTACTTGCATCCGATCAGCGACGGGCTGCTGCTCGCCGTCGGCGCCGAGGTCAAGCAGGGCGAACCCGACGGCGTGCAGATGTCGCTCTACGACGTGCACGACCCGACCAGCCCGAAGCTGCTGGCGCGCAGTGACTTCGGTACCGGTTTCTCGGGCGCGGCGGGCAACTTCGACCACCACGCCTTCCTCTACTGGCCCGCGACGAAGCTCGCCGTCGTCCCGTTGCAGACCTACGGCGGATACACGACGCCGGATGGCTCGACCCCGTCGTCGCAGGCGTTCAACGGCGCCATCGGGATGCACGTTGGTGACTCGTCGATCAGCGAAGTCGGCCGGGCGCAGGCCCCGGCCAACGGCCAGTACGGCCAGCCCAACATCGAGCGCAGTGTCGTCATCGGCGACCACCTGTACTTCACGACCGCACAGGGCCTGCTCGTGACGCGCCTGGACAACCTGCAGCAGACCGCCTTCGTCTCGTACCCGCAGCCATAGCAGTAGCAGTAGCACTACGTTGCCCCCACCCCACCCGCCCGTATCCACGGGTCGCCTCGCTACGCTCGGCTCCCATGCTCGGGGCGATCGTGCACGTGCCGGAGGCGCACAAGTTCGTCATCGACCTCGTCACCGTGCCGCTGTTCACCGGGGCCATCGGCTACATCACGAACTGGTCGGGCGTGCTCATGCTCTTCCAGCCGATCCGGTTCTACGGCACCCGCGTGCCGGGATTGAAGCTGCTGTGGCCGTGGCTACCCCGGCGCGTGCAGGTCATCCCGGCGATCTCGAAGGACGGGCGGTTCGGGTGGCAGGGCATCGTGCCGTCACGCGTCGAGAAGATGGCGTCGATCGCCACGGACAAAGCACTGCTCAAAGTGGGGTCAATCGGTGACTTCTACCGCGAGCTCGAACCGGACAAGATCGCCGAGCACCTGACCAACGTCGCCCGTCCGCAACTGCGCGGCATCGTCGAGGAGATCATGCGGCGCGAGCACCCGCGGTTATGGCGCGACCTGCCGCCGGCGGTCAAGGAGTCGGTGTTCGCCCGCATCGACGCGCAGCTGCCCGACATCATCCGCGGCATCACCGCCGAACTCGGCAACCACGTCGACCAGCTCATCGACGCCAAGCTCATGATCATCCGCTACTTCCACGATCACCCGGAGAAGATGAACGCCGTCTTCCTCGAGATCGGCAAGAAGGAGCTGCGGTTCATGAAGAACTCGGGCTTCTACTTCGGCGTGCCGCTCGGCCTCCTGCTGGTGTTCGTACTGCAGGCGTTCCCGCACTGGTGGGTGCTGCCGGTGGGCGGCGTGGTCATCGGCTACGTCGTCAACTTCATCGCGGTGTGGGCCGTTTTCGAACCCGTCGAGCCCCGCAAGATCGGGCCCTTCACCCTCCAGGGGTTGTTCATCAAACGCCAGCCCGAGGCGTCGCTGGTCTTCGCCGACATCATCGCCAACGACGTCATCAACCTGGAGAACGTCGGCAACGAGCTGCTCAACGGGCCACGTTCGGACCGCACGCACCGCATGCTGCGCGACGTGCTGTCGCCGGCGGCCGACAAGGCCATCGGTCCGGCGAAGGGCGCGGTGCGCGTCGCCGTCGGCACGCGCGAATATGACCGCATCAAGGAATCGTTGGCCACCGAGGTGACGAACTTCGGCTCGGCGTTCAGCGACGCCGACTTCAACCAGCAGCAGGCCAAGCGCATCTCGGAGTTCGTCGGCGGTCAGATGCAGCAGCTGTCACCGCACGACTTCGCCGAACTGTTGCGGTCGGCCATCCATTCCGACGAGTGGCTCCTGTTCCTCCACGGCGCCGTGCTCGGCTTCGGCGCCGGCCTCCTCCACCTGTTCATCTTCGGCGTATGAGCGACGCCACGCCACCGGAGAAGACGACGGCCGAGCAGATCGCCGAGATGCTGCCGGGCCTGGCGCGCATCGCCCGCACGGCGGCCGAAAGCACGGTGCGGTGGGCGCTCGACACCAACCGCGAGGCACTGCGTCGCTTCGTCGAGGATCCGCGGCCGGTCAAGCCACCGGCGCCGACTGCTTCGTCACGGTTGCGTGAGCTCCAGGACATGGGAGCGAAGCTGCTGCGCGACTCCGCCGACGTGTCGTACAAGGACGGCGTCCACCCGGCCTTCACCCACGTGCTCCAGGAGCTCGTGCCCGACGAGGCGCGCATCTTGCGCTTTCTCTACAAGAACGGACCGCAGCCGTCGGTGGACGTGCGCACCAACCGGCCGATGGGGCGCGGCTCGGAGAAGGTGGCGTCGGGGCTGTCGATGATCGGCCTCTACGCCGGCGTGCGCAACCAGGACGACACCGCGGTCGAGCTGGCGAACCTGGAGCGCCTGCGCCTGATCTGGTTCAGCAAGGAACAGGTGGCGGATCCGTCCGTTTACCAGTTGCTCGAAGCGCAGCCCGACGTCATCGACGCGATGAAACGCGCCGGCCGCTCACCTCGCACCGAGCACCGCTCGATCGAGCTCACCCCGTTCGGCCAACGCTTCTGCGAGACCTGCCTGCCCCTCGACTGACGCTTCTGGTGTCCCCAGGATAGAAAGACCCTGCGCTGGAGACACCAGAAGCGTGGGCTGCCGCTTAGGGACGCATGTACCAGCCGCCGGAGACGGTGATGGTTTCGCCAGTGACGAAGGCGGAGTCGTCGCTGCACAAGAAGGCGACGACCGACGCGACGTCCTCCGGCAGGCCGAGACGGCGCAGCGGCGTTTTCTCGATCTCGACTTCGAAGTTGGCGCGGTGCTTGGCGATGAACTTCGACTCGATGATGCCGGGAGCAACGGCGTTGGCCCGCACACCACGCGGCCCGCCTTCGAGCGCCAGAGTGCGCGTCAGCGAATGCAGCGCCGCCTTCGCCGCGGCGTAGGGGCCCTCACGCCCACCACCGAGGTAGCCCGCGACCGATGTCACGGTGACGATCGAGCCGCGACCGAGCTCGTACATCCCGGGCAACAACGCCCGCGTCAGGTACCACGGGCCTGAGAGGTCGACCGCCATCGTGTGGTCCCAGTCGGCCGGATCCATCTCGGCCACCTCGGTCAGCACGTTGATCGCCGCGTTATTGACGACGATGTCGACGATCCCGAAACGCGCGTGCACGTCGGCGAGCGCGGCGTCGATCGACGCGCGGTCGCCGACGTCGAGCACGACGCCGCACACCCGGTCAGCACCGAACTTGTCGGCCAACTCCTCGGCGACGGCGCGCATGCGCCGCTCGTGATTGTCGGTCACCGCCACGCGCGCTCCCTCTTCGAGCAGGCGACGAGCCGTCGCCTGTCCGATGCCGTCGCCCGCCGCGCCCGTCACCAGCGCGACGCGACCGGTGAAACGTTCGGCCGTCATTGCGCTGCCGGCTTCAGGTCGCCCTGCGCCACCCAGCACTTGCACGACGCCTTCCACAGCAGCTCGCGGTAGGTCTCCACGCCGTCGTGACGCTGCGGACTGAACGACACGTCGCCGTGTATGCCCATACGCATTGCCTTGATCGTCTCCAATCCTTGGACGAGCCGCGTCGGCGTCAGGTTGCGCCCCGCGTAGTTGAGGGCGGTCATGAAGGCGCGGAACTCGTCGCACGCCTGGTTGCCGGCGATGTACTCGGCCTCCTGCACCTGCCGGTCGACGTGCTGGCCGCTGTAAGCGGTGAAGTCGGCGCCGCACTTGACCGACTCGGGCGTCTCGGGAATACCGGCGGCGGCCTCGCCGAAGCGCTGGCCGGTGACGCCCCACGTGCCGTTGAAGTAGTCGGCGGGGTACGTCGACGTACCAGTGGTCGTCGTCGAGAACGCAACGTCTGACTCGAGGTACGCCGGCTTGTAACCCTGCTGCTTCGCCTGCGTGAAGAAGTTGGTCTTGGCGACGGGGCTGACGAACAGCAGCGCGGTGTCGACGTTGGCGGCGCGGAAGCGCTCGACGGCCACGGTGTCGTTCGCCCCGCCGGTCTCGGCGCCCTGCAAGCTCGTCGTCACCACCGAGGCGACGTTGTAGCCGAGCTGGCGCAGCCGGCCGACGACGTACTTCTGCATGTCGGGCGTGGTCGAAGGATCGTCGGGGTAGTAGACGCCGATGCGCTTGCCTTTGAACCGACCAGTGGAGTCTCCCCACGAGATGAGGTTGCGCAGGACGCGGCTCTGCGACATCTCCATCGTGAACAGCCACGGCCACCCGCGTTGGTAGGCCCCCTCGAACGGGCCGTCGGACGTCAGGATCGGGATCTTGTACTGCGTCGCCAGGCACTCGGCGCCGTCGGGGTAGTCGTGGATGCCGATGACGGCGAAGACGTGGTCGTCCTGGGCGAAGCCGGTGCACGTCGCCTGCTCGGCGTCGGCCGACAGGATGTTGAACGAGCGGTAGATAACTTCGAAGTCGCGGCCGGCAATCGGCAGCTGGTGGTCGCGGTGGAGCGCGGCGAGGATCGACTGGACGTGCGCCTTGAGGTCACCCTGGTTGTAGCCGGGTCCGAGCGCGGCGATGACGCTGATGTCGGGCAGCGCCACGCCGATCTTGATCGTCTTGGAGTCGACGCCGCGCTGCGCCGGCGGCTCGGCGTCGCGCTTGTTGGTCGTGGCCGTGACGCCGCGGGCCGCGCTCGACGGCGTGGATGTGCCGGCGGCGATCGTGGCGTCGGTGGCCGACGTACCGGCGGTAGTGTCGCTCGCGTCGAGCGTGCTGGCCGCCACGGTGGCCTCTGTGGTGCGGCGGGTGGCCGCGGCGTTCGAGGTGAGCGACGGTCGGTCGGGCAGCGCGATCACGGCGAACATCACGCCCACCAGGAAACCGACGGCGAGTGTCAGCATGGGACTCGAGCGGCGCAATACCGACTCAGGACCGGGCACGGGAACCTCCTCCGACCAGCGCACCCGACCGGCGCACGGCGCGGTCGTCGGTGCCGAGATAGATTGCCTTCACCGCGTCGTCCTCGGCCAGGATCGACGGCGGCCCTTCGGCCACGATGGAGCCGCTCGCCATCACCACGACGCGGTCGACGATGGCCGACACCATCGGGAGGTCGTGGTCGACGAGCACGATCGACGCGCCGAGGTACTCGCGCACGTCGGCGATCACGGGGACGAACGCCTCGACCTCGCGCTGGGCGATGCCGGCCATCGGCTCGTCGAGGAGCAGCACGTCGGCGCCGAGACCGACGATGCAGCCGAGCTCGACGAGGCGACGGGTGCCCGTCGACAGCTCGGCGACGCGCCGGTCGGCGAACGCGCCGAGGCCGAGCAGGTCGACGAGCGCGTCGGCGTCGAGCGTCTTGCGCCGTTCAGCCACACGCGACGGCGGCAGCCCGAGCAGCGACGGGACGACTTCGGAGCGCGCCGCTCGTTCGCCGGCGATGCGGAACGATTCGTGCACCGTCAGGCCGTCGAACAGCCGCGCCTGCTGGAACGTGCGACCCAAGCCCAGCTCGGCGCGCTGCTCGACCCGCAGCTGCGTGACGTCGACGCCGTGCAGCGACACGGCGCCGTGGCTTGGTGTGATCTGGCCCGACAACACGTCGAAGAAGGTGGTCTTGCCGGCGCCGTTCGGCCCGATGAGCCCGACCGTCTCGAACGGCGCGAGCGTCAGGCTGACGTCGTCGACCGCGGCGATGCCACCGAAGTGCACCGACACCGACGACGCCACCAGCGGCATCGGCTCGTCGTCGCCGTCGGCAGGCGCGGGCGGAGCGGCACGAGCGGGAAGCACGGCCCGCGGCACGTCGTCACTCGGCATCGCTTCGGAGACGGACTCGCCCGTCACCAACCGCAAGAATCGATCGCGCACGCCGAACACGAGGCCGCTGAGCCCGCCGGGGAACACGAGCAAGGCGAGCAGCAGCCCGGCGGCTGACGACGCCAGGCCGACGTTGTCGCCGAAGGCGTACGGGATGCCGCGGACCCACAGCGCGCCGAGCACCGCACCGGTGATCGTCGTCACGCCGCCGAACACGCACATGGCGACGAGATTGAGCGACTGCTCGGGACCGAAGGCGTTCACGTTGAAGGTGACGAGCAGCGCTCCGTAGAGCCAGCCGCCGAGGCCGGCGATGGCACCGGCGACGACGAAGGCGGTGAGCTTGGCGCGTCGCGGCGAGACCGACAGCGTCGCCGCGGCGCGCTCGTTGTCGCGCACGGCCATCATGGCGCGGCCCACGCCCGTCGCGCGCAGCCGGTGCACGATCGCGGCGACGACGCAGAACGCCGCCAGGCACAGCCAGTAGTACGGCAGCTCGCGCTGGAAGTCGACGCCGAGGAAGTGCGGGCGGGGGATGCGTCGTGACGACAAGCCGGTGACGTCGGCGGCGACGAGCCAGGACTGGTTGAACAGCCACGTGCTCGCCGCCAGCGCGAAGGCGAGGGTGGCGACCGCGAGGAAGAGGCCGCGCACACGCAACGCCGCCAGGCCGATCACCGCAGCGACGAGTGCACCGGCGGCGACGGCGTACAGGACACCCATCCATGCCGGATAGCCGAGTTGGTACATGCGCCCGCCGACGAGGGCCCCCAGCGCGACGAAGGCGAACTGGCCGAGCGACACCTGGCCGGCGAAGCCCGTCAGCACCGTGACGCTCAGGCCGATGAGTGCGAAGAGGATGACCGAACTCGCCAGCAGGCGCTGCGAGTTCTGCATCGGCAGCGGCGCCAGCGCCGCGAGGGCGACGAGGCCGACGAGCGTGGCCCGACGGGCGGTCACGACCGAGCGCCTGGCGGCGACGGCGCGCGCCAGCGGGCGAATGCTGCCGGCGAGGGTCCACGAGCTTTCGTCGCCGCCGCGGGCCATCTGGCCGAGGCCGCTCCGCAGCAACAAGCAGCCGACGACGATGACGAAGAGCGTCATCTCGAGGAGGCCGCCCGTCGGGTAGTTCCACTGCACCAGCAGCTCGACGACGCCGATGACGAGCCCCCCGGCGAGCACCTGCGGCAGGTTTGTGAGCTTGCCGATGAGCGCGGCCGCCAGCGCCCGCACCATCAGCGACGGGCCGAGCGCCACTTGCGACAGCAGCGGCCTGGTCGGCCCGACGAGGATCGCCGACGCGCCGGCGAGCACCCCGGCGAAGGTCCACACGAGGAGCGACACCGTCGCCACGGGGACGCCGGCGAGCAGCGCCGCTTCCCGGTTCTCCGCGCTGGCGCGGCTGGCGATGCCGACTGATGTGCGCGCCAGGAACACGGTGATCCCGGCGACGATCAAGGGCGTCACGAACAGGATCAAGAGGTGGCCGGCGTTGAGCCGCAGACTGCCGATCGTCACCAGCACATGGAACGGCGTCGGGTAGTCGCCGCCCGCGAGCCGGCCGGTACGCGGGATCAACAGGTTGGCGACGAGGAGGATCTGAGCGACGCCGAGGGTGGCCACGAGCACGACAAGTCGCGGTGACCGCCGCAGCCGCCGGATCACCGTCACCTCGGTCACCGCACCCAGGCCACCCGAGAGCGCAATCGCGAGCGGCATCGCCGCCCACCAGCTCCAGCCGTGGTTGAGCACGAGGACGGGCACGATCAGCGCCGGCAGCGCTCCCATCTCGCCGTAGGCGAAGTTGATGACGCGGCTGGCGCGGTACGTCAGCGTGAGGCCGACGCCGAGGAGGCCGTATGTCATGCCGCTGATGAGCCCGAGCACGACGATGTTGAGCGGCACCTCGAAGTGGATCACGACGCCCTCGACCCGAAGAACACGGAGCGGGCGATGTCGTCCCGGCTCGCGAGTTGTTCCGTTGCGCCTTCGAAGCGGATCTCGCCCTTCTCCATGAAGTAGGCGCGCTCGGCGATCGACATGGCAACGTTGAGCGACTGCTCGACGATCATCATCGTCGTGCCCGCGGCGGCGAGGTCGTCGACGACGCGCAACAAGTCGCCGAGGACGACGGGCGCGAGGCCGAGCGACAGCTCGTCGATGAGCAGGACGCGCGGCGCGGCGACGAGGGCGCGCGCCAGCGCCATCATCTGCTGCTCGCCGCCGGAGAGCAATCCCGCCGGACGCTCGAGCAGCGGCACCAACGCCGGGAACGGGGCGAGCGCCGACTGCAGGCGCGCTTCGACCAGCGCCCGGTCACGGCGGAAGCCGTACGCGCCGAGGCGCAGGTTCTCCCGCACGGTCAGTGTTGGGAAGGTCGCCCGACCGCCGACGACGAGGGTGAGCCCGCGCTCGACGCGGCGCGCCGGCGACCAGGCGGTGATGTCTTCACCGTCGAAGAAGACGCGACCGGATGCCGGCGTCTCGAGACCGGCCACGATCTTGAGCAGCGTCGACTTCCCCGCGCCGTTGGTGCCGAGCAACGCGACGCGCTCGCCCTCGCCGACGCGCACGCTCGCGCCGAAGAGGACCGGGAGTGATCCGTAGCTGAACGTGACGTCGTCGAGGGCGAGGAGCGGGGTCACGGCACCGTCACCGGAATGAGGGCGTACAGCGTGCACAGCAGCGCGTCGAGTTGGGCGACGCCCGTCAGCCGCAGCGGGTACGGCGCCACGCACGGCGCCGACGCGCCGGTCGACGGGGGCGGTGGTGCCGGGTCTGCCGGCTCGGCCGGCTGCTCGGTGGCCGGTTGCGGCTCGTCTTCGGGCCCAGCGGCGACATCGACGAGCGGCGGCGGTGTGAGGTCGATCGTGGGCGCCAGCGCGATGCCAGCAGCCGGTGCGTCCTGCGCGGCCGCCGCAACCGACGTCGCCCGGCGCGGCGTGGCGGCGAGCGGGGCGGCCAGCGGCGCGGCGCTCTGCGGCGTCCCGAAGAGGAGCACGGCCGCGCCAAGGGCGACCGCGAGCGACGCGGTCCAGCGCTGGCCAGCCGTCAGCGAAGCCAACGCCGCCCGTAGACGACCCATCAATCCCCCTCTCACACGACCGATTTCTGGGTTTCCAGATACCTGACGTCACTGTCGGGTTTACCATACGTCACCTATGGGTGACTGGTACGACGCCGACAACCACTACTACGAGCCGACGGATTGCTTCACGCGGCACTTCCCGAAGGACCGCGTCGACGAAGCGATCCGGACGGTGCAGCAGGCCGACGGCACCGAGCAGGTGTTCGTCGGCGACCGCCCGTTCACGTTCCTGACGGATCCGTTCCGCGAGCGCGTCGTGAAGCCGGGCGCGCTGCGCGAGATGCTGCGCAACCTCAGCTCGGGTCGGGGCGAAGACAACCCTGCCATCGAGCCGGTCCAGCCGGAGTACGTCGACCGGGACGCCCGCATCAAGGTGATGGACGCGCAGGGGCTCGAGGCGGCGCTCCTGTTGCCCACCTTCGGCGTCTGCGTCGAGCACTTCATGGACGACAACCCCGAACGCACGTATGCCAACCTGCGCGCCTTCAATACGTGGCTCGACGAAGACTGGGGGTTCGGGAGCCGCGGCCGCATCTACGCGCCCCCGCTGATGTCGCTGCTCGACGTCGACCGCGCCGTCGAAGAGTTGGAGTGGGCGCTCGATCGCGGCGCGCGCGTCGTGCACTTGCGTCCGGGCCCGCAGGGCGGAAAGTCACCGGCGGACCTGAGCTTCGACCCGTTCTGGGCGCGGGTGAACGAGGCGGGCATCACCGTCGCGTTCCACATTGCCGAGAGCGGCTACAACGAGAAGTTCTCAACGGAGTGGGGCGAAGACCCGAACCCGTCGTCGCACATGCAGTCGGCGTTCCAGTGGACGTGCTCGTACGGCGACCGTCCGATCATGGACACCGTCGCGTCGATGACGTTCCTCAACCTGTTCGGCCGCTTCCCGCGCGTGCGCATCGCATCGCTCGAGAACGGGTCGTTGTGGGTGCCGTACCTGCTGAAGGCGATGGACAAGATGAAGGGCATGGGACGCAACGGGCCCTGGCCCGGCGGCTACGTCCCCGGCAAACCAAGCGAAGTCCTGAAGCGCCACCTGTTCGTGTCGCCGTACCACGAGGAGAACATCCCGGCGCTGGTGGAGGAGATCGGCGCCAGCCAGGTGCTGTTCGGTTCGGACTTCCCGCATCCCGAAGGCGTCGCCGCGCCCGAGGACTTCCTCCCGTGCTTGCGCGGTCTCGACGACGCGTCCGTCGACGCCATCATGCGCAACAACACCCGTGCGCTCCTGGCTGAGCCCGCGGCGTGATCCCGTCGATCGCCGCGGTCCTCGAGCGCGGCCTTGCCGAACACCCTGACAAGGAGGCGCTGGTCGGCCGCGGCGGCCGCTTCACGTGGGCGACGCTCGACGACGCGGTCACGGCGGCGGCCGCCGGCTTGCGCGCTGCGGGTGTCGGTGCCGGTGATCGTTTCGCGGTGTCGCTGCCCAACGATGTCGACATCGTGATCGCTTTCCTGGCGACGCAGCGCATCCGCGCCATCTGGGTCGGCATCAACCGCGCGCTGGCGCCGCCGGAGAAGGCGTGGTTGCTGGAGGACTGCGACGCGGCGTGCTTCGTCGACACGCCTGAACGGTGGCGAGAGCTGGTCGCCGGCGGCGAGGGCCACGACGGCGCGCCGGGCGCGGTCGACCCGCACGCCCCGGCGGCGATCGCCTACACGGGCGGCACCACCGGCTACCCGAAAGGCGTCGTGCACTCGCAGCACAACTTGCTGTTGCCGGGCCACGTCTCGGCGACGACCGGCTCGGCGAATCCGGATCACGTTCTCGGCGTCGCGTTGCCCCTCACCATCTTGAACCTGCTCGTGCTGGGCCCGCTCGTCGCGTACCAGGTGGGCCAGACGCTGGTGGCGATCGACCGCGTCGACCCCGTCGGGCTTGCCGAGTGGATCCGCGACGAGAAGGTGTCGACGTTCTCGGCGGTCCCCGCAATGATCCACGACCTGCTCCACCATCCCGACGTGCGCGACGACGACCTCGTCTCGCTCGTGCGCCCCGGTGTCGGCGGCGCCGCCATTCCCGAAGAGTTCCGCGTCCTGTACCGCAAGCGTTTCGGCACCGAGATCTACTCCGGCTACGGGTTGACCGAAGCGCCTACCGCCGTCACCGTCGAGAGCCCGCTCGAGCCGCGCGTTCCCGGCTCGTGTGGCAAGGCGCTCCCCCAGGTCGAGATCGTCATCCTCGACGACGACGGCAACGAGGTGCCCGCCGGCGAGACCGGCGAGGTGTGCGTTCGCCCCGCCGCGACCGGTCCGTTCGCCGGCCTGTACACGCCGATGCTCGGCTACTGGAACCGTCCCGATGCCACCGCCGAGGCGCTGCGCGGCGGCGTGCTGCACACGCAGGACATCGGGCGCATCGGCGTCGACGGGAACCTGTTCATCGAGGACCGTAAGGCCGATCTCATTATCCGAGGCGGCGCCAACGTCTACCCCGCCGAAGTCGAGCGGGTGTTGCACGGCGATCCCGCAGTCGCGGCGTGCGCGGTAGTCGGAGCGCCCGACGAACGCCTCGGCGAGCGGGTGGTCGCCTTCGTGCAACGCAACGGCGACGCCGACCTCGACCTCGACGCGCTGCGGGCCCGCTGCGCCGTCGAACTAGCGCGCTACAAGGTGCCCGAGGAGTTCTTCGTCGTCGCCGACTTCGAGCGCACGCCGATGGGCAAGATCAAGAAGACGTCGCTGCGGGCGCAGCTGGGCTGAGGAAGCCGCGATGCACGATGGTCGTCAGGGTGTCGAGCATGCGGTCGCGACCGATGCGCACGCCGCGCGCCGCGAGCCCGTAACTGGAGCGCTCGAGCAAGGCCAGCAACGCAGCGGCGCGCATGGGATCGCCCGTCAGCGCGATGAAACGCGCCGCGAACGCGCCCATCACGTCCTCCCCCAGCGCGCGAAGGTCGGGATGGTCGACCTGGCTTTCCATCCACGCCCGCACCACCCCCTGGTAGCGGTCGTAGGCGTCGAGGAAGCGCACGAGGAACGACCGCACGGCGTCGCGCCCGGCGGCGCCGGGACCGACGGCGTCGAGATGCGACACGAGTTCGACCATGACGGCGGCGCACTCGTGCGCCAGCGTGAGCAAGAGATCCTGCTTGTTGGCGAAGTACCGGTAGAAGGTTCCGTGCGCCGCGCCGGCGCGCACCACCACCGCGTCGATCGACGCGTCGTGCCAGCCGTCCTCGGCCAGCACCTCGAGCCCGGCGTCCATCAGACGAGCCATGGTCACGCGGCCGCGCGCCCGCAACGGCCGGGACGCGGCGGGAATGCCGGCAGGAATGTGGATGGGACGCTCGCTCATCGGACGGGTGCAGCGTAATGACGACCCGCGTGCGCAACCGCGCCGGCCGCGCCGCCATCGGACGCCTCTTCCAGGCAGCCACCGACGTCTTCGGCTCGGTCGGCTACAACGCCGCGACCGTCGACGACATCGTCGCCCGCTCCGGGATGGCGCGCACCACGTTCTACGAATACTTCGGCGGCAAAGACGACCTCTTCCGTGCGGTGCTCACCGAAGTCGGCGACGACATCCACGCCCACGCCCTCAGCCTGCAACCGATTCGCGACGATGCCGCGTCGCAGGCGAGTCTGCGCGTCTGGGTCGACGGGTTCGTCACGTTGTACGCGCGGCACGCGGCGTTGCTGTGCGCCTGGACCGAAGCCGAAGCGGGCGCGGGCGAGTTCGGCGCGTTTGGGCCGAAGTTGTTCGGGTCCACCACCAAGGCCATCGCCGCGGCGATCCGCGCCGGCGACCCGACCGACGTCGATCCCGGTGCGTCGGCCGTCGCCTTCCTCTCCGTGATCGAGCGGTTGAACTACTACGCCGCCGCCGGACTCTTGGGGGTCGACGCCGACGCGATCACCGACACGCTCACGGCGGTGATCCACGACTCGTTGTTCGGCGCTAGTCGCCGAAGATGAAGGGCGGGATCGACGCGTCGGCGTTGTAACACGCATACGCGCCGCTGTTGCCACGGTTGAGCGCGATCAGGTAGCTGAGGCCGAACGGCGCGGCGATGGCAGCCGTCATCAGCGCGTTGCGCGCGTCCGCAGCGTTGCTCGCCGCCGCGGCCGCCAGGCACGCCTGTCCCGGCGCCTGCATCGCCTGCACGAAGAAGATGCTGAGCGAGACGATGAGGTCGTAGCTCGGCTTGTCCCACGGGCGGATGTTCAGCGTGGGCACGCCCGTCCACATCGCGGTGCCGACGTCATACGCGGCCTCCGCCAGGTCGGCCAGGTCACCGCGCACGACCGTATTGCCGTGCCGGTCGAAACGGCCGGCTTTGATGCGCTTGAGCTGCGCGGCGTAGTGATGCTGCGCGTCGGCCAGTTTGGCGCGACTCAACCGCAGCGCCGGAACCGCACCGGTGAGGTACGGAACGGGCTTGAACGGCTGCGGGCTCGGTGGCAGCGGCTGGCGATGCCGCGCCGTCTTCGGATTCGACCACACGGGATACGACGCGTCGAACACGCCGGTTGGCTTCGACACGAAGCTGTTCCACGGTGGACTGAACGGCGACGGGCCCTTTGGATTCGCCGGCGGCGGCAGCGCGCGGTTGTCGGGCACGAGGATCGCGTTCGTGTAACCGACGTTGTAGGCGTACGAACCGATCAGACCGTTGAGCGTCGGTACACCGTTGGACAGGTAGAAGAGCAAGTCGCCGCCGCGCAACGCCTGCTCGGCCGCCTCGATGACCTCGAGGTTGCTGCCGTCGCGTGCCGTGTCGATCGACGTCTGCAGCGACGCCGTCATGGCGTCGAAGTCGGCGGTGGTCGGGCCCGGTTCGGGGGTCTTGCATTTCGCCGTGGTCGACATGTGCAGGAACTCGTCGAGCTTCTTGCCGAACCAGATGCCACCGTAGTAACCCACCATGTGGATCAGCGCGAGGTCCTTCTCGACACGACTGCCACCGGTCCCGAGTGACTCGCCGCGCATCGCCTTTTCCTGCAGCGGGATGGCCACGTAGCGGAACCAGAAGTCGGCGCGGTCGTAGGCGTTCAGCGGGCGGTTGAGATGGCTGGCGTAGTCGTCCCAGTACCGCCGCGCGATCGTGTCGAGCCACGCCTGGTCGAACTGGCAGACGCGCTGCAGGTTGGGCGGGAACGGCACGGGGTGCTTCGACACGTCGACGCCCACGATGCGTCGACCGGCAGACGAACCGCCTTGGGCGAACGCGTCGAGCCGCAGACGTTTGACCGGCGCTATCGCGGCCGCGGCCGCGAGGCCACCCACGAACGACCGCCTGCTGATGGCCATCTCTTCCCCCACACGCCACCGCCGGCAAAACCCGACGTCGGTGTCATGTTATGCGATCAGCGGGCCGCCACCACCGAAACCGGAATGCCGTTGAGGATGGAGTTGCCCGAGACGGGATCGACGCCGAGTTCGTCGGTGAGGACGTTGGTGTTGACACCGGCGTGTTCCCGGGCGACGCGCAGTTGTACGCCGGGGTCGCCGTGGCCCCAGCCGTGCGGGATCGACACGACGCCGGGACGGATGCCGTCGGTGATCTCGACGGGCACGGTGACCTCGCCGACGCGGCTGGTGACGACGGCGGGGTCGCCGTCGGCGAGGCCGAGGCGCGCCGCGTCGTCCGGGTGCAGCTGCATGGTGCAGCGGTGCTTGGTCGACTTCAGCAGCACCGGCACGTTGTGCATCCAGCTGTTGTTCGACTTGAGGTGCCGGCGCCCGACGAGCAGGAACGGCCGCTCGGGATCGACGGCGGCGGTCATGGCGGCGGCGAGGCGCGGCAGGTCGTCCATCACCTCGACGGGTGCCAGTTCGATCTGGCCCGTCGGCGTGCGCAGCGCTTCGGGCATGCGCGGCTCGAGGGCGCCGAAGTCGATGCCGTGCGGGTTGGCGATCAGGTCGTCGAGGGTGACGTCGTAGGGGCCGGTGCGCAGCATGAAATCGACGATGCGCGCCGGACCGGTGCGGCCGGTCGCCGCGATGGCGGCGCGCACGTCGTCGCCGGCGTGTTCGGCCATGGCGTTATACGCGGCGTCGTCGGCGAGCGCCGGGTCGGCCTGCGCCGCCGGTACACCGCTCACGATCAGCGCCAGCTTCGCCAGCACTTCCCACTCGTCGGGCTGGCCGTCGTCGAGGGGCAGCACCGGCTCGGACCAGTTGGCCACGTTGCGAATGGCGAGTTGCAGCAACGACAGGTCGTAGTGCGGCTTTTGCAGCGCGCTCGGCACCGGCAGGATCACATCAGCGTGGCGCGTCGTCTCGTTGACATAGATGTCGACGGCGACCATGAACTCCAGCTGCGACATAGCCCGGTCGAGGCGGCCGCCGTTGGGCGTCGACAGCACGGGGTTGCCGGCGATGGTGACCATGCCGCGGATCTGGCCGTCGCCCGGGGTCTCGATCTCCTCGGCCATCACCGCGACCGGCAGCTCACCGAGCGTGCCCTTCATGCCGCTGACGCGCGATTCGCCGCGGTAGACGCGCATGCCGCGCCCTTTACCCGGCTCGCCGCGGGTGTTCGCCTGGCCGGCGGCGGCCTTGGTGAACATGGCGCCGCCCGGCTTGTCGAGGTTGCCCGACAAGATGTTGACGACGTCGACGAGCCAGGAGGTCGTGGTACCGAACGCCTGGGTCGTCGTGCCGATGCGGCCGTACACGCACGCGCTCGGTGCGGCGGCGAGGCGGTGGGCGATGCCGCGCGTCACCTCAGCGGCGACGCCGGTTACCTCGGCGACGGCTTCGGGCGTAAACGGCGCCAGTCCGGCGACGACGTCGTCGTAGCCGGCCACGTGGTCGGCGACGGCGCCCAGGTCGACGAGCCCGTCGGCGATCAAGACGTTGGCGACCGCCGCGAGGAAGTGGGCGTCGGTGCCGGGGCGGATGGCGACCCACTGCGTCGCCGTCTCGGCGGTGCGGCTGCGGCGCGGGTCGACCACGACCAGCTCGCCGCCGCGGGCGATGAGCGCTTCGAGCCGTCCGGGCCAGTCGGGCGCCGTCGCCAGCGAGCCGTTGGACGCGTACGGGTTGGCGCCGAGCATGAGGCAGAAGTCGGTGCGGTCGATGTCGGGGACGGGGACAGTAAAGCCGCCGAACATCAGCCCCGCCGAGATCTCCTTGGGGCGCTGGTCGACCGTCGACGCCGAGAAGATGTTCGGCGACCCGAGGCCCTTCAGCACCCCGCGCAGGAACAGGCCGGCGCCGATGTTGTGGGCGTTCGGGTTGCCGACGTAGGCCGCGAGTGCGTTGCGCCCGTGGCGCTCGATCACCCCGCCGATACCGGTTTCGATCGCGGCCCACGCCTCGTCCCAGGTCGCCTCCACGAACGCGCCGTCGCGCTTGACCAGCGGCGTCCGCAGGCGGTCCGGATCCTCGTGCAGGTCCTTGAGCGTCGACCCCTTCGGGCAGATGAAGCCGTGGCTGAACACGTCGTCCCTATCGCCGCGGATGCGGGTCACGGTGTCGCCGTCGAGGGTGATCTCGAGGCCGCACCCCGCCTCGCACAACGGGCAGGTCCGGTACGCGGTGCGCGTCGTCATGCCCGAACCGTACGCGCTAGGACTGCGGCGTGAACCGAAAGGCCGTGTTCGAGTATTGCAACAGCCTCGCCCGCGTCACCGAGGAGTACCCGTTCGGCGACGGCGTGGCCGTGTTCAAGGTCGTCGGCAAGATGTTCGCCCTCGTGCCCGTCGACGGCGCCGTCACGATGACGCTCAAATGCGACCCCGAACTCGCCGTGTGGCTACGCCAGAAGTACGCGGCAGTCGAACCCGGCTACCACACGAACAAGCAGCACTGGAACACGGTCGCCGTTGACGGTTCGATCGCCGACGACGAACTCCGCGAGATGATCGAGCACTCCTACGACCAAGTGGTCGCGGGCCTCCCGAAGAGCAAGCGGCCTCCGGGTTAGATCAAGTGCTGGCGGCATGCCGATGGTCTCCCACGCGTCGCACTTCGGCACGGGCTACGTGCCCGTCGACCGCGCCTGAGCGCGACTAGTCGTACTCGTCGAACTGTAGGTTCGCCCCGACGTTGTGGAGGAATGCGATCCATTCCGCGGATAAGACCATGCCCAACAAGCGGTGTTGCCCTGGCACGAGCGCCCAATTCGGAGGTGGCTCTTCAACGCCTGGAACTGGAGCGTCTGCGTAGTCGTCAGGGCCTTCGTCGAAGTACCGCACCACTTGGAGCTGAGCGACCATGTCGTGGTTCGTCGCCAGCAGGTCCTTGAGAACACGTTCGCTCGGATGCAACTTGCCGAACAGTTGCTTGAGATGTTGATCGATGCGCTCGGTGTCGGGGAGGTCTGACTTCAACTCCCACATGTGAAACCGCGGCAATGGAGGTGGTCCCGCAACCTTCGAGCCACGGGCGGTGACTTGCCCATCAGCAATATCGAGCCGTTCGTCGATCTCCTCGGCAGTGACCTTTGAACTCCAAATCACAAACTCAGCTGTCTGGCGTACTCGCACTCTGGCTACCTTCCGCACTAAGGCTGCTCGATCAGCGAAGGTCAAAACCTGTGGATGAGTCTCTCGCGGAGACGGCGTGTCCGCGGGACACTCATCCACAGGGGTCCGTGCGAGCTCTCACTTATACGTTCCCGTCGATCCGTCGGCGCAATCACCAGCTTGGCGTCTTCGGCCTTCGGTCTTGGAACCTTGCGGCTGTTCGGATCACTAAGGAGGGGCGCCAGCCGTCATCTTCGGAGGCTTGCGGTCGCAATGCAGCCATAACCCTCCGGAAGTCCCCACGAGCCCGCCCGGGCGCGGCTAGGTGGAGCGGCGGACGTCGCGGAAGGGGGCGTCCCTCGACTCGTCGGGTTCGCGGGGAAGGCCGAGGATGCGCTCGCCCAGGATGTTGTGCTGGATCTCGTCCGTACCGCCGGCGATCGAGACGGCCGGGACCGAGATCAACACCTCGGCGACGATCGGGTCGGACCTGGTCATCGCACTCGCACCGGCCAGCAACGTGTGGGTCCGCGCCGCCTGGCGGGCGATGTTGGACGACGACAGCTTGCCGAGCGACCCCTCCGCACCCGGCGGCTTGCCCCCCGCACGCGCGGCAGCCGCACGCATCGCCGTCCACTGCGCGGCGCGCCCGAGCGACACCGTGCGGGCGATCTCCTGGCGGGCGATCGGATCGTCGGTGTGGGCGGCGGCGACGAGGTCGGGACGCCCGGCGCGCTGGGGATACCACGTGTAGGGCTGCGAGTTGCGCAGCGTCTCGGCCGTCGCCTCTTCCCACGCCCGACCCGGTGGCGCGCTCCCGACGGGCCCGCCCCGGTGGATCGGTGCCAGCCGACGCTCGTGCGCCAGCGTCGTGAGCGCAACCGCCCATCCGTCGTTCACTTCACCGATGACGTCGGCGGCGTCAACGACGGCGTCGGTGAAGTACACCTCGTTGAACGACGCGTGGCCGTTCATCTGCCGCAGCGGCCGCACCTCGACGCCGTCCTGATGCATCGGGATGGCGAAGCACGTGATGCCGCGGTGCTTCGGCGCGTCCCAGTCGGTGCGGGCGAGCAACAACCCGTAGTCGGCGTGATGTGCGGACGTGTTCCACACCTTCTGGCCGTTGACGCGGAACACGTCGCCGTCGCGATCAGCGCGTGTCGACAGCCCCGCGAGGTCGCTACCCGCGCCCGGTTCGGAGAACAACTGCGTCCAGGTCATCTCGCCGGTGGCGGTCGGCCGCACGAGACGCGCCTGCACGTCGTCGTTGGCGTGGGTGAGCATCGTCGGGATGGCCAGGTTCATGCCCACGCCGTCGGGGAAGCCGGGCGCGCCGATCGCCGCGAGCTCGCGCCCCACCTCCGGGTCGTCCCAGCGATAGCCGTTGTCGACGAGCCGGGTCCGCCACTCGAGCAGCGAGAGGTTGGGATCCCAGAGGTCGGCGAGGCTCACGGCTTGAACGTATAACCGATCGGGAGGTGCTTGACGCCCGACACGAAGTGCGACTCGGACCACTGCGGCGTCCCGTTCGCTTCGATCGACGCCAATTGCTCGGACAGCAGCGTGAGCATCGTGCGAATCTCGCGGCGGGCGAAGTGGGCGCCGAGGCAGAAGTGCACGCCCGCGCCGAAGGACAGCTGGCGGTCCGAGTCGGTGCGGTCGATGTCGAAGGTCATCGAGTCGGCGAACACGCGCTCGTCGCGGTTGGCCGACGGGTACGACAGCAGGACCCGCCCGCCTTCGGGGATGTTCACGCCGTGCAGTTCGACGTCGTGGGTCGTGTAGCGCAGGAAGTGGCGCACGGGCGTCGTCCAGCGGATGATCTCTTCGGTGGCGCGCACGACGCGGTCGGGATCACCGGCGAGGCCGAACAGCTGCGCCGGATCGTGCAGCAGCGCCTCCATGCCGCCCGACAGGCCGTAGGACGTCGTGTCGTGGCCGGCGGTCGCCACGATGATGTAGTACCAGAGCCGCTCGATGTCGCCGATGGGCGCGCCGTCGATCTGCGCGTTGGCGATCACCGACGCGAGGTCGTCGCGGGGGTGCGCCTTGCGGTCTTCGGTCACTTCGTTGAAGTAGGCGATGAACTTCATGACGGCGCCCAGCAGCGCGGCCCCGGGATCGTCGCCGCCGAACTCGGGGTCGGCGGCACCGAACACGCCCTGGGTGAGCTCGCGCATCAGCGGCTCGTCCTCTTCGGGCACGCCGTAGATGTCCATGATCACGTGCAGCGTGTAGGGCTGCGCGATGTCGGCGGCGAAGTCGCAGCGGTCACCGAGGTCGCGCATCTTGTCGACGTACTGCTGCGCGATCTCCGCGATGCGCTCCTGTCGGTTGCCCACGACCGCCGGCTTGAACCAATCGGCGGTGACAGCTCGGTGGGTGCGGTGCTTGGTGCCGTCGAGCTGCACGAGCGACGCCGGCAGCGGCATGCCGCTCGCCTCCGCCTGCTCCTGCTGCATCTGCGGGCCGAGCACCGAGAAAGGCGTGTTGAGCCACGAGTTGTGGTCGCGCTCGATCGACGCGATGTCTTCGTGACGCGTCAGCACGGTGAAGGGCGCGAAGCCTTCGAAGTCGGCCTCGATGACCGGGGTCTCGGCGCGCAGCTTCGCCACCCGGGCGTGCCACTCGTCCATGTCGGCCCACAGGCGCGGGACGACGAACAGCGCCGCGGGGTGATCGACGGGCGGTTCGGGCGGAACTTCGATCATGGTCATTTCTCAAGTCCTTTGATCAAGAGGTCGAGGGCGTCGTGCATGGCGCGACCGAGCTTTCCCTGCTTCGTTGGGCGCCCGTCCCGGTCGACGCGGGTGGCGAGCCAGTGCATGGTGATGCCGCCGAGCAATCCGGCGATGGTGGCGGCAACGAATACAGGAGCGTGGGACGTCGCGAACTCGCCCGAGCGCTGGCCGTCGTCGACGATGCCGGTGACGAGCATCAGCAACTCGGGGAACGGCGGCGGCGCAGTGTCGGCGTCGACCGTGACCACGTGGGCAAAGTCGAGCGCCATGGCCCGGACGGCCGGACCGCAGTTCGTCCACGCGTCGGCCAGCTCCTCCTGCATGGCGAAGAGTTGCTCAGTGGCCGTGGGCTCCTTCAGCCGCGCGATCCGCGCCGTCACGCGTTCGGCGAGCCGTCGGTTGAACTCGGCGACGAGACCGGCCTTCGATCCGTAGTACCGGAAGAACGTGGCGCGGCTGACGTCGGCCAGCTCGCAGATCTCTTCGACGGTCACGTCGTCGTAGCCGCGCTGGGCGAACAGCGACAGGGCGGCGTCGAACAGGTCGTCGGCCGTACGCTGCTTCTTGCGTTCCCGCAAGCTCGAAGACGTGAGACTCACGTCTCAAATACTAGTGAGGTTTCAGAATGCTGAACACCGGAGACACCGTCGACGACTTCGAGCTACCCGACGAGACGGGAACACCCCGCACGCTGTCGGGCCTCCTCGAAAGCGGCCCGGTAGTGCTGTTCTTCTATCCCGCGGCGATGACGAGTGGCTGCACCGCCGAGGCGTGCCACTTCCGCGACGTCGCCAAGGACTTCGCCGAAGTGGGCGCCCACCCGGTCGGCATCAGCGCCGACAAGGTCGACAAGCAGAAACAGTTCGCCGACAAGCACGGCTTCGGCTATCCGCTGCTCGCCGACTCCGACAAGAAGGTCGCGACGATGTTCGGCGTCAGCCGTGGGCTCGGGCCGATCAAGCTGCGCTTCGACAAGCGCGTCACCTTCGTCATCGACACCGACCGCACCATCCTCGCCGTCATCAAGTCCGAGACGTCGATGGAAAAGCACGCCGACGAGGCCCTCGCGGCGCTGAAACCCCGCGCGTCGTAGCCCCCCTCGGGTTTTGGTCCGTCTGAGACAGAAAGACCCTGGCTGAGACGGACCAAAAGGTAGAGGGTCGACGTCGACGGATTACGCCACTTGACTTATTACGCCACTTGACTTACTTTGTCGGCGTGGCGGTGCGGGGAGAGGCGGCGCGCGCGGCGCTGGTCGAAGCGGCGGAGCGTTTGTTCGCGCAGCGCGGGATCGAGGGCGTATCGCTGCGTGACGTGTCGGCGGCGGCCGGCCAGCGCAACCACAACGCCGCGCAGTACCACTTTGGCGACCGCCTCGGGTTGGTGGCCGCGGTGTACGAGAACCGGATGCGCGTCGTCAACCAGCGCCGCCAGGCCCATCTAACAGGAGTCGCCGATGGCGACGTGCGCGGCCTCGTCGCCGCCATCGTCGTCCCGCTGGTGGAAGTGGTGGCGGAGGTCGACGGCTGGTACGCGCGCTTCCAGGCGCGCGCCCGCTGGGACACCGAGGCATGGGACGCGTTGCAGCGCGTCGCGACCGGCGCCCCGTTTGCGACCGCGATGCGCAAGCTCAACCGCGCCCTCGACGACTTGTCGCGCCCCATCCGCCACAGCCGCCTCGACCAATTGATGACGCTCGTGCTCGGCACGATCGCCGGCTGGGAAGGCGCGGGTGATCGCGGCCAGGCGCGCCTGTCGCCCGAAGTACTCGCCGACGAACTGATCTCCACCGGGGTCGCCGTGCTGACGGCGCCCGTCCTCGAAAGGACACGTCCATGACCATCACCGCCGACCTCAACGGCCTCCTCACCGACTATCACCCCGGGCCGCGCGTCTACAGCCGCACGCCCGACGGGTGGGCCGACACGCCCTACTCCCGCTTCACGGTCGAGCCGCTGACACCGACCATCGGTGCGGTCATCAACGGTGTGTCGCTCGCCGATGATGTCGACGACGAGCTGTTCGCGCAGCTGAACCGCGCGCTGCTCGAGTGGAAGGTCATCTTCTTCCGCAACCAGGACATCACCGGCGAGCAGCACGCCGACTTCGCCGCCCACTGGGGTCCGCTCGAGTCGCATCCGTTCATCAAGCTCACGACCGACCAGTCGCACGGCAAGGCCGAAGTCGTCCGCTTCGAAAAGGGCCCCGACCTCGGGGGCTACGAGAACGTGTGGCACTCCGACGTGACGTGGCGCGAGATCCCGTCGCTCGGTTCGGTGTTGCGCGCCATCGAAGTGCCGCCGGTCGGCGGCGACACGATGTGGGCGGACATGTGCGCCGCCTACGACGGCCTCAACGACGCGACCAAGCAGCGCATCGAGGGTCTCGTCGCCGAACACGACTGGCTCTACAGCTTCGGCCTCACCATGAAGCCCGCCGAGCGCGACGCGCTGCGCCAGGACTTCCCGCCGGCGCGTCACCCCGTCGTGCGCACCCATCCGGAGACCGGACGCAAGATGCTGTACGTGAACCGCGGCTTCACGCAGTTCATCGTCGGCATGGATCCCGACGAGAGCCGGGCGCTGCTCGAGCAACTGTGGATCCAGGCCGGCTTCGGCGAGTACCAGTGCCGCTGGAAGTGGCAGCCCGGCGACGTCGCCTTCTGGGACAACCGCTCGACGCAGCACTACGCCATTTCCGACTACTTTCCCAACCGCCGCGTGATGGAACGCATCACGATCATCGGCGACCAGCCCTTCTAAGTAACGTCGGCGCGTCATGGCTCGCGTCGCCGTCGTCGTCAGCACGTACAACCGGGCCGGGTACCTGCGCGAGTTGGTGAAGTGCCTGGAGGCGCAGACGTTTCGCGACTTCGAAGCCGTAATTGTCGACAACGCGTCGACCGACGACACGCCGACCACTGGACTGGCGACGCTCCGCCTCGACGCGAACCGCGGGCCCGGCGGCGGGCGCAACGCCGGCGTCGCCGTCACGGACGCGGAGATCATCGTGTTCACCGACGACGACTGCCTGCCGACGCCGACGTGGCTCGAACACCTCGTGCCGGTATTCGACGATCCCGACGTTGTCGTGGTGCAGGGCCGCGTCGATCCCGATCCGGCGACGCGGAACCAGATGGGTCCCTTCGACCACACCATCTCAGTGCACGGGCCGTCGCCGTTCTTCGAGACGGCGAACGTCGCCTATCGCCGGACGGCCTTCGACGCCGTCGGCGGGTTCCACGAGCGCACGGGGCGCGCCTTCGGCGAGGACGCGCTGCTCGGCGCCGCGGTGCTGGCGCGCGGCGGGCGCCGCGCCTACGTCGACGTCGCCGTCGTGTACCACCGCTGCGTCAGCCGCACGTTCGAGCAGCACCTCGCCGACGAGCGCCAGCTACGGCTCTTCGCCGGCCTACCGGGTCTCAAGTCGGGCTTCCTCAACCGCACGACCGCACTCTTCGACCTCGGCGTCGTCGGTGTCATCGGTGCGCTCGCGCTGCGGCGCGCCTGGCCGCTCGTCCTCGCGCTCCCCTGGCTCAACCGGCGCCTCCGCGCCACGCGCGGCTACACCGGCAACGACGTCAGCCGCATCCCCCGCATCCTGGCCAAGTACGCCGTCTCCGACGCGGTCGCCTTCGCGTCACTGGCGGAAGGGGCCATCAAGCACCGCCGCTTCCTCCTCTGAACCAGCCTGTGTTCTGTGGCACCCAAAACGGGTGCGACAGAACACAAGTTTGTGGGTTAGGCGCCGAGGTAGGCCTTCTTGACGTCTTTGTCGTCCATGAGGTCATCGGCGATGCCTTCTTTGACGACGCGGCCGCCGCTGAGCGCGTAGGCACGGTCGGCGACGCGCAGCGCGGCGCGCGCCATCTGCTCGACGAGCAGGATCGTGGTGCCGGCCTCGGCCAGGCGGTGGATGGTGGCGAACATCTCGCTCACGAGACGGGGGGCAAGGCCGAGCGACGGCTCGTCCATCACGAGCAGCTTCGGCTCGGCCATGAGGGCGCGCCCGATGGCGAGTTGCTGCTGTTCACCGCCGGACAGGAACCCTGCGTACTGCGCCCGCCGGTCGTGGAGGACGGGGAACATGTCGTAGATCTTCTCGGCGGCGACGAGGCGGTCGCCGTTGCGCTGGCGCTTCTTCAATCGGTAGGCGCCAAGCAACAGGTTCTCCTCGACCGTCGCCGACGGGAACACGTGGCGGCCTTCGGGCACGTGCACGAGGCCGAGTCGGGCCACGCGGTGCGCGCTCATGCCGACGAGCTCGCGCCCGTCGAAGCGGACACTGCCGCTCACGTGCATGCTCGGCAGCAGCATCGACGTGACGGCGCGTAGCGTCGTGGTCTTGCCCGCGCCGTTGCTGCCGATGATGGTGACAACTTCGCCCTCCTCGACGCGCAGCGACACACCTTGCACCGCGTCGGCGGCGCCGTAGCGCACCGACAGATCGTGGACTTCCAACAGGCTCATGCGGCATCAGTCCCGAGGTAGGCGGAGATCACGGACTTGTTGCGCTGGATCGACCGCGGGGTGCCTTCGGCGATCTTCTGACCGAAGTCGAGCACGCTCACGCGATCGCACACCTTCATCAGCAGCTCCATGTGGTGCTCGACGAGCAGGATGGTGATGCCCGTCGCCTTGAGCCGCTTGATCAGGGCCAGCAGCTCCTGGAGGTCGTGGGGGTGCAGACCGGCCGCGGGCTCGTCGAGCAGCAACAGATCGGGATCCGATGCCAACGCCCGCGCGATCTCGAGGCGGCGCTGCTCGGCGAAAGGCAGCGACCCGGCGAGTTGATCGCCGCGCCCGTGCAGACCGACGAGGTCGAGCAGCATCGACGCGCGCGCCGTTGCCATGCGTTCGGCGCGCCGGGCCGCCGGCGTGGAGAGGGCCGACTGCCACAGGCGCACGTGCAGCGCGCGGTGACAGCCGACGAGCACGTTGTCGCGCACCGTCATGCGCTTCCACAGGTGCAAGTTCTGGAACGTGCGGGCGACACCCAAGGCGGCGCGGCCGGGGGGGGGGGGCGGCCCCCC